>LJNG01000016.1 GCA_001302985.1 Parcubacteria bacterium DG_74_3 | reverse complement strand
CTGGAGAGGAAGATGAAAAGGGTTGGTCTGAACCTCAACAATGCTAAAAATATCTCCCTTTCCAATTTTAATTTCGTAATGACTTATTCCCGAAGTATCGTCCTGGGCTTGAAAATACAAAAGAGGTCGCGGGTTGGTAGAGTCACCCTCGTTATCTACGGTGATGTCAAAGGGATGAGGAGATTGGGTATCAATTTGAAGTTTAAAATGAGAAATACGTCCCCAGCCATTTTTATTTTGGAGTTTTATATGAAAATACCAAACTCCGTCTTCTAGGCCTTCAAAAGTTTTTGAGCTAAAGACTCCTTCTGAGACATTGCCGGGATCAAAGATTGATTTTTGGTTAAGGGCGGTACTTACTCCAGTAATATTAGTCCCTAAAATCCATTGAAGTTCAGGATTGTTGTTGCTATACCATTTTTCTGGCTGGGGATGGGTGGGAGAACTTACTTTTGGAGCAGCTGGCGCCAGTTCCGGAACCTCCTCGGGAATTTCTTCTGGCACACCAATAAAATAAGTTCCCCTAGAAGAATAAGAAAAAAGGTTGGTTCCCCAGGGATCATTAGCTAAAATTGCCTCTCCCCCAAAAGAAATCTCAGCTTTCCCTGCTGATTTTCCCTGAAAATAAATTGTAATGACTTTACCCTCTGCCCCCCTGAAACCCGGACTGGGTAAACCTCCACCAAAAGAAATTTCACCCTTGCTATTTGAATAAATTGGTTCCTGGATCCAAAGGGTAAAAATAGAATTTATCTTAGAAACATCTATCACCTTTAATATTGTTGAGGGAAAATAAATGGTTGCTTGAGCAGCATTAATGGCTGCCCCTCCACTGTTAATTAATAAGTTGACAGAAAAAGTTCGGCCAAGATCATAACTTCCGCTGGCTGGTGAAAGATAAAAAGAGGCCTCCTGGGCCCTGCTGGGTTGAGATAGTCCAAAACTTAAGATAAAAACAATACAGATTGTAATGAAAATTTTCTTCATCGTCCCCTTTTGATTATTTCATCTATTATTTCTCTTCGTTGATTTTTCAATTGTTTTTCCATTTGACTAACCTCTTCTGTTCTTTCTCTAAGTAATGTTTGGTGTCTATTCCAAATGTAAAATATGATTAAAAAAATTATGATTAACAAAATTATAATCAGGACCCACCAGGGAATAAAAAACTCTCTAAACTGGATACCTTTTTTTGTGAAATGAAGTCCTTCTGGGAAAATTTCAATTTTAACCGTTCCTTCTCGCCAGTTACCTGCCCTATCATAAGCTCTTACCACCACTAAATATTTCCCAGTTTCTAAGAATGGAAGCTGATAAGGGCTTGATACTTCGGTAAAAAAACCAACTGTTTCTTCTTTTCTTTCCGGAGTCATATCAATGTATTTGAGGGTGTAGTAATCTAACCCGGAAAAAGCATCTGTGGTTATGAAAGAAATCAGGGGTCGCCGCTCTATGGTTTTGGGAGCGGGTTCAACGGTCGGAGTAAAAATGGCTGGAGGAGAAGAATCAATCTGGACTGAAAAATGACTTACTCCTCCCCAGACCTCAGCTTTTTTCGCTTTGACATGAAAGTACCATATTCCGTCTCCAACATCACTGAAGCTAACTGATGTATAATTCCCTTCAGAATTATTGTCTGAAACACCCAGGGGATCCTGGTCAAAACTGTAACTAAAATCGGTCACTCCCTCTTCTTTCTCCCAGGAAAAAGTAGGATTATTGTTTTTGTACCACTTATTCTGGTCAGGATGGGTTAGGGAAAAAACCTTCGGCCCCTCAGGGGGCGGAATTAAAAGATTATAAATTCCCCTACCCATCGAGGTTAGGATGTTCGTTCCGTCTGGATCGTTTCTAAGGACCTTGGAATAATCTAAAAATACAATTGAGGTTTCCCCTTGAGATATAGCCCTAAAAGTTACAGTAGAAACCAATCCAGATGAAGTATTAATTCCGGGCGTTGGAATGCCTCCCATAAACGACATTGTCCCTTTGATATTAGAGTAAGTAGGCTGAGACACCCAGACCTCAATAAAGGATTTGCCAGCAGTCGGGCTGGCAATCTGAAGCTTGGTTGGGTCAAATTTTAAATTTACCTCAACAGCATTTATATCTTCCCCTCCGGTATTAACAAAAACTGAAACATCAAAAGTGCTTCCCACAAAAAAGGTTCCTGAAGAGGGAGAAAGATAAAGAGAAGCCCCCGCCGCCCTTGCGGGGCTCACTAAAATAAAGCTAAATATTAACACTAAACCGAAGCTAAACCATTTGTTTCGTGTCTGTTTAGTGTATTTGTTTTGTTTCTGTTTGGTGTTCATCTGTTTTGTGTTCATCTGTTTCGCGTTCATTCCGTTTCTTCTTCTAATCTTTCTTTAAGCCGACGCCATTCTTTCCCGGCTTGTTCTTCCATAATTCTTAACCTCCTCAACTTTTCTTCTGCTTCTTTAACGTCTTCTATTTCTTTTTCTGCTTCTTTAATTTCTTTATAAAGCCTGATTCTCAAACTTTCTCTTTTTCTCTTTATTAAACTAAAAATAAAAAATGCCGTAAGTAACAAAATCATCCCAGCCAAAAAATAAACCTGCCACCAGGGAAAGAACATTCCTTTAATTTGAATGCCTCCGCTGGCTAAAATTAAAAGAGGATTCACTATCTTTATTTGAATTTTGCCTTCTTGAAAATTACCCGCTTCATCAAAGGCACGAACTTGAAATTCGAAAATTCCTTTTCTATCTTTTGATAATCTGAAAGGACTTTCCTGACGAGCCCAGGCTGAAAAAACCACATCTTGGGGATCGCTTAAGTCTGCCAACCTGGCTTTATAATGATCGATTCCTGATAGCAAATCAGTGGTTTCAAAATAAACCAATAAATAATTGCCCGGGGTAAGGGTTAGGGGCTCTAAATATGGTTGGAATTTTAAGGGGGGGCTACTATCTATCATCACTTTGTAATGGCTGGTACCTCCCCAAATTTTTTCTTTTTTAGCTTTTAAATGAAAATACAAAATTCCATCTTCAACCTCTTCGAAAGAAATAAAATTTGTTGGGGTGTCAATGGTATTGTCTGGTTCTCCTAAGGGGTCATCGTCTAATTTATAGCTGAAACCTTCGGCTCCTTCTATCCTTTCCCAGGAAAAGGTGGGGTTATTGTTTTTGTACCAGCTATTCTGGTCAGGATGGGTCTCAGAGAAAATACGGGGACCCTTTGAGGGAGCGGGAATAATATCATATATACCTCTATTAACCGAAGTGAGTATATTAATGCCCTCTTTTTCGCCTACCAGAACCTGAGAGGAATCAAGAAAACGAATTTCTGTTCTCCCCGGAGATATGGCTTCAAAAACTATGACAGTAACCAGACCCTCTGAAGTATTGATTCCTTCTTGAAGAAATCCTCCCTGTAAATTTATGATGCCTTTGGTGTTTGAAAAACTGGGAGGAAAAATCCACTTTCCTATTACTGATATTCCTTTGGTGGGAGTTATAACCTGTAATTTATCGGGGTCAAATTTTAAATCTACCTGGATGGCGTTCACATTACTACCCCCGGTATTCACAAAAACCGAAATCTCAAAAGTGCTTCCTGTGGTAAAAGTTCCACCTTGAGGAAAAATAGAAAAAGAAGCACCAGTCGCCCTTACCGGCTGCCCCAAACTAAAGCTAAATATCAACACTAAACCGAAGCTAAACAAAAAGTTTCGCTTCTGTTTCGTGCATAATAAGTTTTGCTTCTGTTTAGTGTTCGTCTGTTTCATGTTCATCTTAGTTTTTCCTCTAATTTTCTCCTTTCTTCTTCAAATGCTTCTTTTAATCTCTGAGTTGCTTTTTCTTGTTCTTCAATTTTTTCAATCTCTCTTAATGCTTCTTGAATTTCTCTAATACTCTTTTTCAACCCCCGACGTCTTAAGAAATGAAAAAGTAAATAAATAGTCACTATTATCAAAAAACCCAAAAGAAGATAAATCGACCCAAGAGAAAATAAAACCCCCTTTATCTCAATACCTTTGCCTTCAATATAGGAAAAAAGAGAAGATAACATTTGAAACCTCACCTCCCCTTCTCTTAGATTCCCCGCTCTATCATAAACCCGGACAATTACGCTATATTTTCCTGATTTTTTGAAAGGAATCTTATAGGGTGAAGTAGCTTCGACAAAAAAGGGAGCTGGAATTGGGGTTTCTATCACATCCAAAACTGAAATTTCATAGTGGTCTATGCCAGAATGAGTATCAATTGTGTCAAAATAAATAAAACCTCCGAGGACGTCTGGTTGGGGCGTAAATTCTTTAGGAGGAGTGGTGTCTATTTTAACTACAAAATGGCTGGGTTTTCCCCATATTTCTGCTTTTTTAGCTCTCAAATGAAAATACCAGATTCCATCTGAAACCTCTTCATAAGATTTAAAAAGAGTATGCCCCTCAGAAACAGTATCTGGATTTTCTTCGGGGTTTTGAGAAAAAGTAAAACTAAAATCAGTTATCCCCGGCTCTTCCTCCCAATAAAAGCTTGGGTTGGGATTAGAATACCAAATATCTGGGTCATAGTGAGTGGGAGAAGAAATTTTGGGACCTTCGGGGGGTGGCATTAAAATTTCGTAAATTCCAGTGAGGGTGGTGGCAAAAATAGGGGTTCCTTTTCCATCAGCTAGTAAAACCCTTGAGGAATCTAAAAACTCAACCCTGGCTAAGCCCGGAGATTTTGCTCTAAAGGTTATGGTGGAAATTAAACCCGCTGAAGTAACAATTCCTTCTGGTATTCCTCCTTTAAAAGAAATTGTCCCCCCAACATTAGAATAACTGGGAGGAGTAAGCCATTCAGAAATAAAAGATTCTCCAGCTGTTGGACTGGTAACCTGTAAAATGTCGGGAGGAAATTTTAAATCTACCTCAACGGCATTAATTTTATTACCCTTGGTGTTAACATAAATTGAGAGACTGAAGGTACTTCCAACAAAAAACGTTCCCCGAGAAGGAGCAAGAGAAAGAGAGGCACCTGCTGCCCTGGCGGGGCTCACTAAAATAAAGCTAAATATCAAGACGAAACTGACGCTAAACCAGAACTTTCGTGTCAGTTTAGTGTATAAGTTTTGCTTCTGTTTAGTGTTCATTTCTGTTTTGTATCTGTCTCGTTCTAATTTTCTTCATTATCACCCAAATTGCTTTCCCAATTAAAAGCAAAATTATAAAAGCGATTACGTCTTTCCAGTTAATCTGATAGGCAGGAATTATTTGGGCGACTTTTGCATTTCCTACTTTATCAATCGCTTTGACAAAAATTTTACTTCTCAAGTCTTGGTCTTCTAACAAATAGAGTGTTTCAGCTATTTTCCATTCTCCTTCCTCTTCTTTCTTAAACAATTGCTCTATTAAGCTTTGTATTTTTATTTCTGATACTTCGTAATGGTCTATCCCTGACATTTCATCTACCGTGACAAAACTTAAGAAATATTTTCCCATAAAAACCGTAGAACTTTGTCCAATTTCTGGTTGGAAAGAGACAGGTGGCGTGCTATCTATCATCGCCCTTAAGGTTACTTTTTCTGACCAATCTTGACCGAGTAATTTCTCTTTAAGGTGAAAATAATAAATTCCATCTTTTAAATTTTCGTATCCCATAGCTCCCATCCAGACCAAGCCTTCTTTGGGTTCTGGCCTGTCGGGAATTTCATTTGGTTCTGCTTCGGCATCATAACTTAATATCCAGCTATATTCAGCTTCTTCTTTTAATTCCCAATACAAAGAAAGCGTAGTTTCTCGATACCAATTATTGGGGTCGGGATGAGATTGGGAGATAACAACAGGCAATCCTTCTGGTTTTTTTACAATTTCATAATTTCCCTCTGAAAAACTTACTTTAGCTGGTGTGCCTTTGCCATCATGGAGTAAAACCTGAGAATTCTCTTTAAAATTAATCTCTGCTTCCCCTGTTTCTTTTCCTTGAAAAGTAATTTTTCCAATTAACCCGTCTCCCTTAAATCCGCCTGGTCTTCCGGCCAAAAAAGAAATTTCGCCATTTTTAATAACAGGTTCTTCAACCCAGAGGGTTAAAATCGAACCTCCTTTACTAAAATCAATGGCTCCTAATAAGTTTGAGGGAAACATTAAGTCGGCTTTAATGGTATTAATTTCTTCACCTTCGCTATCTACTCTTAATTCAACCAAAAAACTATCGCCCTGGCATATGGTTTGGGAATCAGGCGCCAAATACAAAACCGCACCATATATTCTTTTCGGAATTAGCACCAAACCGACACAAAACAAAACACTAAACAGAAGCAAAGCTTTTTTATGTTTTTTCTCCATAGATTCTCCTAATAATTTTTACTCCATTTGGGGCTCCGAAATTGATAAGATAACCCATCCGTTTCGTGTAGGATAGCTTCGCTATCCGGTCCAATAATACATCATAATTGAGAAGTCTATTATATTAACGATACCATCAAAATTAATATCGGCACAGATATTAGAGGGTGTTTTCTGTCCCCAAAAATAAAGCAAAATTGAAAAATCCACTATATTAACTCTTCCATCAAAGTTTAAGTCTGCCCCTTTACAAACTAAGGCTCCTGGTTTCAAAATTAAAAAAGAAAGAGTCTGAGAAAAAGAACTCTGCTCTCCCTCTCCGTAAAGAGCCCGAGCCTTAGCATAGTGTTCAGCTATCTCAAGGGGGGTGGTGTCTAATTTTAATTCCCATTCTCCCCCTGGACCAGCCTGGGTCTCTTTTACAATTTCTTGAGAAGAAACAAAAATATCAACCTGGCTTTCTGGAAACACCTGTCCGAAAATATTAACCGGGTCTCCCCTTTCTACTTGAACCGGAGAAAGTTCAATAGTTGGTGATATAAAAATTCCAGAAATTACAGTTGTCATTCCCGACAAAACACTAACAGTAAAACTTAAAGTAACTGATTTTCGACCTTCTTTATCTTCTGCCCAGATACTAAAATTATAAGTACCCCCTGCTATTCCGGATAATTCTTTTTCAAACAAGCCTGTTTCTTTAGCAAAAAAGGTGGCGGCTACCTCTCCATTTTTTAAAATGGTAAGGAAAGCTAAAGGATACGCCTTTCCTCTAAAAACAGCCTTGGTAACAATGGGACCCGGTCCACCTCCTCCCGGCGGTGGGGGAGGGGGCGGAGGTGGTGGGGAGGGTTCAATAATAACAGTGCCAACCGAAATATCCCTCTGTTGCTGTTGACTGAAAGTAAAAAGCGGAGAGAAAATAAAGATGAGAATCAATAAAATGCTAAAGCCTTTCATTTCTTTATTATACAAAAAAAATCGTTCAGCTTAAACTGAACGATTGACTTCTTGTTTCTTGTCTCTTGTTGCTTGCTACTATTTCATCGCCTTCTCTCCTTTAAGCAAAATCTTGAAAGCTGCTATCCATCTTTTCCTGCTCAAAATAAGTAAGACCACAAATGCCCAGATAACCAGTCCTGCTTTCCAGGGAAAAGCCCAAAACGTAATTACTGCGGTTGAAAAAGGAGTATTTGCCATTCCATAACTTCCATTTAGAGTGGCCGTATATTTCCCTGCCCAAAGCCATTTTTTATCCCAGGAGACCTCAATTTTTCGCACTGCATTTGGCAAAACATTTCTTTGGGGAAACTCGACATCAGCTACTTTATTGCCCAACCAATCGGTAATTGTTACAAAACCTCTTGGTTTCACATGGATGGTTCCTTTATTCTCAAATCTTATTAAAAAAGAGATGGGGCCATATTCAGAATAATCAGGAGCAGAAAAGTCTTTTACCACTAATTCTTCGTTAACTTCTCCAGAAACCGATAACAAAACCAAAGCTCCTATTCTTTGAGCTATGGTAGTTCCTGTCATTTCTGGTCCTGTTATGAAGCGGGTGGTAGCTAAAATTGTTCCGTAATGCCCTCCTGGTTCAGCGTTTTCTGGAACTGAGATGGTGAAGGTTACAAATTGTTGGCTTTTCGGCTCTAAAGTGAATTCCTTGGGCTCTACTTTTACCCACCTAGCTAAAGAATATGTCTCGGTTTCTGCGGGCTCCACCACCACATGGCCTATTTCCCCCCTGGGAGCAATATCTTCTATTTCTATTATTATTCCAATCGAGCTGTCTTCTGAGGCGTTATATACTTTAAGCTGATTTATAATTAGATCACCAGGATTACTCGTTAGTTCAAAGGTTGTTGGAGAAATTCCAATCTTAACTCCTTGAGCTAAAATTCCTTGTCCCAAGATGATTCCTCCAACAACCAACATTGCCAGGAGAGTTTCTCTCTTCATTAACAAATAAATAATTAATAATTTATCCTCCTTATTACAACGAAGTTAAAGTCAAGGTGATAGTGTCTTCGTAAGTTCCAACTGTTTTTGTCGAGGTCGCTGCTGCTTTTAAGGTTAACCAAATTATATCATCAGAACTTTCACTACCAGTATCAGCTAAATCGTCGTCTGTTTGGATCAGACCTCCTACAGTATTTGTGCTGGTAGCGTGGTCAAAGCTGGTAGCAATGGTAACATCTCCATCTGAACTATTAGCCTGGGCTCCGTAACCATCTATTCCTGCTACAAGAGTAGTAGAGGCTGAGGAAATTGTCCCTGTGGCACATCCAGTTGAGTGACAAAGTGCTCCATTGAGACTTTTTATATCAAGTGAATATCCCGTGACATTGTTAGTTCCAGTTGTAATCTGAATGTAATCACTCTCGCCGATATTAACACCACCAGCTGAAGTTACTAAATCAGGGGTAAGAGTTGTTGTGGTGGGGGTGACCTCTAAAGAAACCCACGCAGCCACCGTTGCAGACACCTCCACTGTTTCGGTAGCAGTATCGGCTGTAACAGAACTGGGCCGCGCTACCATACTGGACAACCCTATAATTCCGACTACTGTCAAAACCAAACCAATTACTACAGCCAAAGCAACATCCCAGTCTTTTTTTATTATCTTTGGCATTTATCTTTTCTTTTTTAAGAATTTTAAAAAACAATCTCTCGACCTTTAATTTTTTACTACTTTTTTATTTTAGTACTCAAAATAGTTAAAGGCAATAAAACAATCCTCTATCTTTTATATTATATCACATACAATCCACAAAAATCTCAACTGTGGATATCTTAATTATTAACATTATATGTTATTTTATCCATTTCTACCACAAAAAACAAGGTAAATCTCCAGAGACCCTCTTAAGACTAGGGGTTTTTATCTACCCAATAGTACTCTTAGTGATAGTTTTATTCTCTGACGATATTTAATCATAAAAATTGTCATTGTTCCCAGTATTATCAGAAAAACAAGCCAGAATTGCCAGGGCAAAGAAAAAAAGGTTAAGGCGGTCAGAATGGTTGGTCCAAAACTGCCTAAGGGCCCTGCTGCTTGAAGTTCGAGATTTGCTCGATATTTTCCAATAAAGAAGTTCTGAACTAAAAAATTAGCTATAGAAGCTGGGAGCCATTTAAATATTTCTGGAGTTTGGAGAGAAAACTCAACCGGAAACTGGCGGGTTCTACCAGGTAAAATTGTTCTTTGAGAAACTTCGGCTTCTCCCACTTTCTTACCAAAAATATTATAAATTAAAACTTTTCCAGATGGTCTAATATGATAAATGTCATTGTTCTTAAGTTTCAAAAGAAATTTTGAAGGTGATGTTTTGCTTATTGTAAATTCAGCTGCTTGGGCTATACTGCCCACAGCTTTGGAAAGAAAATCTTCCAAACCAACCAATCTTTCTTCTTTTGGTATGTCAAACTCCACCACTTCTAATTTTTGTTCAGTTTCTGATTCTAAGGTTAGGGTTTTGACTGAAATTAAAAACAAGACCCCGATGACTGGAATATGTCTAAGCTGGCCTTCTTGAAAATAAAAAGATGGTAAGACGGGCTCAAAAAGCATGGTGACATAATGTCCTCCAATTTCAGCATTTTCTGGAACTGAAATGGTAAAATTAATCTCTCTTCTTTCCCCTGTTTCTAAAATTAAGTTTGGATTTTCAACCTCAAACCATTTTCGCGAAGCTACCGAAATATCCTGTAAAGATTCATCAAAAATCATTTCTCCTGAATCTTCTTCAGCAGTAAAATCAGTAAGTCTAACTTCAATAGGAACTGGCACTTCACTTAAATTTTTAAGTTTTATTTTTTTATTAATTGTTTCTTCTGGCCAAACATCCAATTCAAAAATCTGAGGATTTACAGAGAGCCCCAGCGAAGACGGCTGTTGTGCCGATATTTCTTTAAAAGGAATCGATATCAAAAGGAGAAATAAAATATACTTTAATAGTTTACCGTACATATGTAATAGATGGTTGCGC
>LJNG01000015.1 GCA_001302985.1 Parcubacteria bacterium DG_74_3 | reverse complement strand
TTTTAAAACCTTTAAGGCTCGGCGAGAGATAGCAGCAGCTTGTGTTTTAAACCTATTTTACCTTTTGAGCTGACTGCGTGTCAGCCGAGGCAAGGAGCGAGGGTTGATGTCTAATTTTAGACAAATATGTTAACACCAGAGGAAAAAGAAAAAGTTATCAAAAAATATAGATTTCATGACGCTGATACCGGTTCTTCTGAGGTTCAAGTTGCCCTGCTAACCGAAGAAATTAGAAGGCTACTTTCCCATTTAAAAAAATACCCTAAAGACCTACATTCTAAAAGAGGCCTTTTAAAAATGGTCTTCAAAAGAAGATCTCTTTTGAAGTACTTAAAAAAAGAAAGCGCTAAAAGATACAACAATATTATTAAAAAGGTGGGTCTGAAAAAATGATAATACCTAAACACAAGGGGCAAAGGGTAGCTGTTCTAATAGATGTCCAGAATTTATATCATTCAGCTAAGAATCTTTACAAGGCCCGGGTTAATTTTCGAGAAATTCTAAAGACGGCCGTGGCTCAAAGAAATTTAATTCGTGCTTTCGCCTATGTAGTTAGGACCAAGAGCGGTGAAGAAAAGGCTTTTTTTGATGCCCTGACCAATTTAGGAATTGAAACTCGAGAAAGAGAGCTCCAAGAGTTTTATGGGGGGCTTAAAAAAGCTGATTGGGACGTGGGCATCTCAATTGATGCTGTCAGAATTGCTCCCAGTGTGGACACCATCTGCCTGGCCTCTGGAGATGGTGATTTTATTCAGTTGGTGGAATATTTAAAAAACCAAGGAAAAAGAGTAGAGGTCATAGCTTTTGGAAGATCGGCTTCCTTAAAATTAAAAGAGGTGGCTGATGAATTTATTGATTTAGAAAAAAATCCGCAGAAATATCTCTTGAAAAGATGAAAGAGCAAAAATTTCAAATAGAAATTGGGAAAAGAAACCTTAAAGTGGAAATAAAAAATTTGGCTGAGCAGGCCTCGGGCTCTTGTTTGGTTAGATATGGAGATACCGTGGTTTTAGCCACAGTGGTAATGTCTGATATTGAAAAAGAAGAGGTTGATTTCCTTCCTTTAACGGTTGATTACGAAGAAAGATATTACGCCGCTGGAAAAATTTTGGGCTCTCGATATATAAGAAGAGAAAGTCGGCCCTCAGATGAAGCTATTTTAACTTCAAGGCTTATAGATAGAGCAATTAGACCCAGATTTCCCAAACATCTAAAAAGAGAAACTCAGGTAGTTGTCACCTGTCTTTCCTGGGACAGAGAAAATGACCCTGATATGATTGGTCTAATTGCAAGCTCCATCGCCATTTTAATTTCTAATATTCCCTGGTCAGGACCCATAGCTCCCCTCAGAATCGGAAGAATCAACGGAGAGTTTCTTTTGAATCCAACCTATCCTGAGAGAGAAAAGGGAGATCTGGAGTTAGCAATCTCCGGAGTTCAAAAGAATGGTGATATTTTAATTAACATGATTGAAGCTGAGGGACAGGAAATAAGCGAGAGTGAGGTTTTAGATGCCGTAAATCATGCTAAACCCCATTTAATTAAACTTATAAACTTTCAAGAGCAAATTGCCAAAAAGGTTGGAAAAGAAAAAATAAGACTTCCTGAGCCTCCGTCTAACCCAGAACTAGAAAATGAAATTAAAAAATTTTTAGGAGAGAGGTTAGAAAAAGCCCTTTTTCAGCAAACAAAGGAAAATCGAGCAATGGAAACAAAAGACCTTGAAGAAGAACTTTTAGCTTTTGTAGAAGAAAAATATCTGGATTCACCAGTTAGCAAAGAAAAAAGTCTCTATGCTAAGGATTTTTTCCAAAAAGAAATAGAGAGGGTAATCCATCAAAATATAATTTTAAAAGAAAAAAGACCCGATGGAAGAAAAATGGAAGAGATAAGAGAAATCTATTGTGAAGCAGGTCTCTTGCCTCGAACCCATGGTTCAGGTCTTTTTTGTCGGGGTCAAACAAAGGCTCTTTCAATTTTAACTCTAGGTGCACCAGGAGATGTGAGGCTTTTAGAAGGAATGGAAATAATTGGTAAAAAGCGCTTCATGCATCATTATAACTTCCCTCCCTATTCAGTAGGTGAAGTAAAACCAATTCGGGGTCCCGGCCGAAGAGAAATAGGTCATGGAATGCTGGTAGAAAGAGCACTTTTACCAGTAATTCCCAGTCTTGATCAATTTCCCTATACAATGAGAATAGTTTCGGAAATTCTATCTTCTAATGGCTCCACCTCAATGGCCTCGGCTTCGAGCTCTTCTTTAGCATTAATGGATGCTGGCGTACCCATAAAAGCTCCAGTCGCTGGTATTGCTCTTGGTCTAATGGTAGAGGAGGATAATTATAAAATTTTAACTGACATTCAGGGGCCCGAAGATCACTATGGAGATATGGATTTAAAGGTTGCCGGCACAGAAAAAGGAATAACCGCTATCCAAATGGACGTTAAAGTTCAGGGAATCCCAGAAAAAACCCTACAAGAAGGCCTAGTAAGAGCTAAAAAAGCAAGGTTTCAAATTTTAGCTGAGATGAAAAAAGTGCTTCCCGGGAGCAGGTCAAAACTTTCTCCTTTTGCTCCTCGAATTTTAACTTTACAAATCAATCCTGACAAAATCAGAGAGGTTATTGGCCCAGGAGGTAAGGTAATTAATGAGATTACTGAAGAATGTGGGGTATCTATTGATATTGAAGATACGGGTAAAATTTTCGTTACCTCAGACTCAGAAGAAGCAGCTAAAAAAGCAATTAGCTGGATAAAAAACATTACCAGGGAGGTTAAAGTGGGAGAAGTTTTCCAGGGAAAAGTGAAGAGAATTTTAAGTTTTGGTGCAATGGTTGAAATTTTCCCTGGTCAAGAAGGACTTATTCATATTTCTCAACTTGCGCCCTGGAGAGTAAAAAAAGTAGAAGATGTGGTGAATGTTGGTGATGTGGTTCAAGTTAAGGTGGTGTCTATCGATGAACAGGGTAGGGTAAATTTATCGTTAAAGGAAGCAAAAACAAAATATGCCAGAAAAAAGCAAAGATGAAAAATTAGAATTTTTGAAAAGAGAGGAAATTAGAACGATGCAAAAAGACATTGCTCGTTTAAGAGAGTCTGAAGCCCAAAAAGAAAGAGAAAGAATTGCTGCTCTTAAGTCCGAAAAAGTTAAAAAAATCGTCAGGGAAAAAGCCCCGGAAGAAAAGCCAGCCGAAAAAGAGGAAAAAATTTCTATCTCTAGACTTCCCAAGCCCTCGCCTTTTAAAAAATACTCCATAAGATTATTGGTGCTCTTAATCTTCTTTTTGCTCGCCGGATCTTTTATTTGGTTTTTTGTCCTCCCAAAAGTTCCACTAGGAGAGATAATACTTTGGGTAGAGCCTCCGACCGAAAAAGAAACAATTCCTCCTCTTGAAGAAACCCCAGCTCCCAAAGAAGAACTTAAAGATAGGGCTGGTCAATTATTTATTGTTGGTTTTGAGGAAAGTACCTTAACCCCGGAATTAAAAGAGTTTTTTATAAAATACAAACCAGGCGGAGTCCTGTTGCTTTCCGCGAACATAAAAAACAAAGAGCAGTTAAAAAATTTAATTTCTGACCTCCAAAATCTTTCTTTAGAACAAACGGGTCTTCCCCTCCTGATAGCAGTTGATCAAGAAGGAGAGCCTATGTCTCGAATTTTCTTTTTAGAAGAGAAAACAAGCCAAGTGCAAATAGCCAATTCTGGATTTGCTTTTCAGGTCGGTTTGGGAAGAGGACAGGAGTTGAAAGACCTGGGAGTTAATCTAAACTTAGCCCCAGTTTTGGATGATATAAAAAAAGAAGATTTTTATTTTGGCCGTACTTTCCAAAGACCGCCAGAAATAGCCGGGGAACTGGCAATATCTTTAATTTTGGGTCAAAAAGAAGCTGGTATTTTAACTGCAATAAAACATTTCCCAGGATATGTGGGGATTTCTTTCGATCCAAGAAATAAATTAACTGAAATTTCTTCTCCTGAAATTTCTCAATTTAAAAAAGCAATGGAAGCTAATCCAGAGCTGGTGATGATGGCTAATGTTATTTACCGAGACGTTGATCCTGCCCTACCTCTTATCTTTTCCTCTCCGGGTGTTCAGTTTCTAAAAGATAATTTGGGTTCAGATATTTTAATAATTTCTGAGGATTTAGCCCAAAATGCTTTGCTGGCAAATTTCTCGCTAAAAGATATTGTCACCAAACCAATCGAAGCCGGAATTGATATTTTACTTTTTTCTGGTTGGCGAGTGCCAGCGGAAGACGGACTGGAAGCTTTTTTTGCTGCTTTAGAAAAAAAAGAGGTTTCTGAGGAAAAAATTAATGCGGCAATTTCAAGAATTATAAATCTAAAACAAACATTAAAATAATTTTCTAAAATATGGACAAAAAATTGCTCCAAGAATTGAAATCTAGACTAGAAAAAGAAAAAAAGAATCTTCAAGAACAACTTGAAACTATGGCCGAGAAAGATAAAAAACTCCCTGGAGACTGGGATACTAAATACCCTCGTTTAAATGGGGGGGTAGGCAGTTCTGGTCTTGAGGAAGAGGCAGATGAGGTTGAGGAATACGCTACCAGATTACCAATTGAATATGCTTTAGAGACCAAGCTTCGAGATATTAATTTAGCTCTGAAAAAGATTAAAAAGGGAAAGTATGGAATTTGCGAGAATTGCCAGAAGCCCATTAGCCCGGAAAGATTGAATATTTCACCAGAGACCAGATTTTGTCAAAAGTGCAAAAAGTAAATTAAAAGATTACCCCGGGAATTTTCTCGGGGTTTTTAGTTTATAGACAACATCTCTTCAATTTGTTAAGTTTTAAAAACATGCCTTCCAAGGTCTTCTCGGCAGCCATTGTTGGTTTAGATGCTCAAATTATTGAAGTGGAAGTGGCCACCTCTTATGGTTTAAGATATTTTGAAATTGTGGGCTTGCCAGACAAAGCTGTTCAGGAATCAAAAGAAAGAGTAGGAGCAGCTCTTAAAAGTTCGGGTTTTAAGTCCCCCCATCATCAACCACTTCGAGTTTTGGTAAATTTAGCTCCAGCTGATTTAAAAAAAGAAGGTTCTCTTTATGACCTACCCATTGCTGTGGGTTTTTTATTGGCCTCAAAGCAAATAAATTTTAATACCCAAAGCAAAATTATTTTGGGAGAACTATCACTTGATGGAAAATTGAGACCAATAAAAGGCGTTCTCGCCCTTGCTTTAAAAGCCAAGGAAAGGGGTTGGTCAGAAATCATCTTACCAAAAAATAATGCAGCTGAAGCTACTCTAGCAAAGGGCTTAAAAGTAATTGGAGTAGACAGCTTAAATGAGACCATTGATTATTTACTGGGCAAAAAAGAAATATTACCAGTCAAGGTGAATGGTAAGGTTTTCTCTGAAAAATCTAATTATCCTATTGATTTGGGCTATATTCAGGGTCAAGGTTTGGCTAAAAGAGCGCTGGAAATTGTCGCGGCTGGTTCCCACAATCTTCTGATGATAGGGCCTCCTGGGGCTGGAAAAACGCTTTTAGCCAAAGCCATTCCTTCAATTCTACCCCCTCTTTCTTTTAATGAAAGTTTAGAGGTAACCAAGATTTATAGTGTGGCTGGCCTCTTGCCTCAAGAAAAACCCCTAATAAACCTGAGACCATTTCGTTCTCCCCACCACACTTCCTCAGAGGTGGCTTTGATTGGCGGAGGAAACCCTCCTCGGCCAGGAGAAATAACTCTGGCCCATCGAGGAGTTTTGTTTTTGGATGAATTTCCCGAGTTTCACCGCGATGTTTTAGAGTCCTTACGTCAACCAATCGAAGAAGGAAAAATTACTATTTTGAGAGCTAAACATTCCTTGTCTTTACCAGCTAATTTTACTTTAGTGGCTGCTTCAAATCCTTGCCCTTGTGGTTATTTTGGTGACCCAGAAAGAAGGTGCACCTGTGTCCCCTCCCAGATTGCAAAATATAGAAGAAAATTATCAGGACCTTTAGTAGATAGGATAGACCTTTTTATTTCAGTGCCTCCGGTGAAATATGAAAAATTAGCAGCTCCTAATCTAGAGTGTCTTAGCTCGAAAATAAGAAATAAGGTAAAGAAGACAAGAAAGCTTCAAAAACAGAGGTTTCAAGATGAAAAAATTTTCACCAACTCTGAAATGCAAATTCCTCAAATAAAAAAACATTGTCAGGTTGACTCTAAATCACAGGGTCTTTTAAGAAAGTATGTTGATTCAGGGAGGCTTTCAGCCAGGGGATATCATCGAGTACTAAAAGTGGCTCGAACTATTGCTGATTTAGAAAATTCTGAAAAAATTCTTTTTGACCATTTAGCCGAAGCTCTTTCTTATCGCCTCCGCGAAGAGGGTTAAGCTGGGAAGAAAAACTTTCGAAATTGAGATTGAGATTGAAATGAAAAACCGCGTAAAAGCGGCTTTTTTATTGTGCGGGAAGTCTTCCCGCACAGATTAAAATTGATTATTATTGGGCAAAGGGATTTCTGGCTCCACTGACTCCAAAGTGCAAATGACAGCCAGTTGAATTACCGGCTCCTGGGGTGCCAGGTTGCCCTCCCATCAGGGCGATAATCTGTCCCTGGGATACTTCTTGGCCCGGGATAACTAAGCTTTGAGCTATATGGCCATACATGGTCACTACACCGTTGGGATGTAAAATAGTCAAATGGTTTCCAGCTCCTCCAAAAACCCAGGGAGAAGTGGAATTAGTGATTCTTACTTTTAAAACCTGGCCCGAAGCTGCAGCAAAAATTGGTTCTCCGCATTTTCCATGACTAAAGTCTATGGCATTATACCAATGAAGCCCCTGGGTAATTCGGCAGGGTGAAGATATTGGGCAAATAAAGTAACTTTGAGCCAAAGGGACATAAGTGGGGGCAGGGGTACTAACAGGAGTGGGTATTGCTCCGTTGGGAATAACCAAAATATCACCAACAAAAATATCTCCCCCCACAGGAAGATCGTTAAAAGTAATAATCTCTTCTGCTTTTCCCTTATAGGTTTTAGCAATTTGAGAAATGGTATCTCTATCTTTCACGTGATAGATTACTCCGGAAACCGGAGGAATTACCAATCTTTGTCCAGGTTTAATAACCGAGCTTTTACTTAAATCGTTGGCCCAAAGAACAGTTTCTAAAGAAATATTAAAATTTTGGGCAATGGTCCAAAGACTATCTCCTGGCTCAATAATGTACTCAAAGATTTCTCTTCTGGTTTCAGGTATTGACTCATAGCCCACCAGAGCCCCTAAAACCTGAGGAGAGACAGTATTAGGGGGCAGAGAGGCTCTCAAGCTGTTCTTTTGAATTAAAAGAAAATCCGGCGACTCTAAACCGAATTTGTTCGCCGGGCCCAAAAACAAATCTAAGGAACAATTATTTTGGGTTTCTTGAAAATCAGTGGCTGGTCCTGAAAGACTTGAAAAAAGCAGGGAAATTGTTCCCAAAAAAACAATTAAGGCTATAAAAATGCCTTTGCTACTCATGTCTAAACTTAGAATATCTAACCAGGAGTAAAAGTCAAGGCAGTTATTGTGTTAAAATAAAATAATGAACGGAGTTTCAAAAAGAGCAATTCAGGGTTTGCTTAAAAAATATACAGTTCGACCCTCAAAAAAACTTGGTCAAAATTTTTTAATTGATAAGAAAATTGTTAAAAAAATCGTAAGTGCTGCTAATCTTGGCTCCAAAGACACTGTTTTAGAAATTGGACCGGGAATCGGCACCTTAACCCATGATTTGGCAAAAAAAGCAAAGAAGGTAATTGCAATTGAAAAAGATTCCAAGATGTGTGAAATTTTTAAAAAAAACCTGGGAGATCTAAAAAATGTAAAAATAATCAAAGAAGATATCCTAAAAATAAGCCCTAAATCCTATATTCTATATCCTAAATCCTATAAAGTGGTAGCGAATTTGCCCTTCTATCTTACTGCTCCGGTGATTAGAAAGTTCTTAGAATCAAAAAATCAACCAGAAAAAATGATTTTAGTGGTCCAGAAAGAAGTCGGGCAAAGAATCTGTGCTAAGCCCCCTAAAATGAGCATTTTGGCCGTTTCGGTCCAATTTTATGCTGAAACTAAAATTATCTCTTTTGTCCCAAAAGTTTCTTTTTGGCCCCAGCCCAAAGTAGATGGAGCAATTATTAAGATAGACACGCGAAACAAGGAACAAGAAACAAGAGTTAATAAGGATTTATTTTTCAGGATTGTAAAAGCAGGATTCGTTCACCCCAGAAAACAATTAATTAATAACCTCTCAAAAGCATTAAAGAAAAATAAACAAGAAATCAAAGATTGGTTATTAAAAAATCAGATTAATCCCAACCTTAGAGCAGAAACATTAACATTAGAAAACTGGATAAGTCTTACAAAAACTTATAAAATAAAGTAATGTCTATAAAAAATTTTTCTCAGATTATTTTATTTTTCTTTTTGGTTTTCTCATTATTGGCTCTGGTGGCAATTGAGAAGGATTTTGTTTTAGCTGACGAATGTGCTCCAGGCAATACTCGGAATTGCCCAAGCAGTCCCTGTGGCATTCAGCAATGTGAATGTCACGTTCTCCCCTGTGTCTGGGGCCACTGTACACCGGATCATGAAACCCAATCCTGTGGTGACTGCGGAGAGCAAGATTGTGTGTGTAGTGGCAGTTCTTGTGATTGGGAGAGGTGTAGACCGACTGCTGGCCCTAAAGATTGTGGCACCTGTGGCACTCAAACATGCTGGTGTGACCCGGGTGCTTGTAACTGGGAAGATTGTCAGGAAACGCCCGAACCAGACACATCAAAAACAGATTCTTGGACCGAATATCGCTGCCAGGGAGATGGTTGTGGGAACGAATATTTTGAAGAAAGAGAGTGCCGGGAGAATTGTACTCGAAACTGTAGTTGTGTTGGAGAAGGAAAGTGGGATTGTGCTAATTGGGATTGTGATACCTCTTGTGGAACATCAACCTTTGTCGAGACCTGTGATTTACCCTGGCAGCTCTGCTCCGGTGGTAAAGATTGGAGTAGGGCTGCTCGCTCTTGTGATTGTGCCGGAGCCTGTCTGGAAGTAAAAAATCCTCGTTATTATGATATCCCTAGCTATCCTACCGACCGTTTTAGTCCAGAAGGCAGCAAAGACCCAAGTAATATTTTCTTGCCCGTCAAATTAGACTGGGATGATGTAATTGGCTGGAAAGATGACTGGAAAGAAAATACAACCACAGGATCGTGTTCTGAAGATTGTGTCCAGTCTTATCTCATTGAAATTGAAGACACTGCTCAGGGTTCTTTTTCAAAAGTTTTAACCGAATCTGAATATAACCCCAGAAAAGACAAGGGCTCTTGTTTTTTAAAATCAAATATTACTCAGGAATGGAGCGTTAAGGCCTGCTGCAATGCTAATGGTACAAATTGTAGCAGCGGAACCAATTGGAGCTTTCAGGCCAATGGTGCTCCAGAGCTTGTTAGCCCCCTTGATTCTGATTGGATGGGACAAGAAATAGTGGAAAATATTTTTACTCCGGTTACCTTAGATTGGTGTGATGTTCAGGATGCCCTATCATATAGAATTAGGATTTACTATATTGATAAAGCAACCGGAAACGAAATCTGTCACCCTTGGTTGGCTTCAGGTCCTGCTTGTGGGTCAAAATTAATAAAAGAAGAAAAAAGACCACCACCTTACGACCCCATAAAAAAACTTTATTCTAATTTTGGAGACGATGAAGGATTTTTCTCTATCGACACAGAATACCGCTGGCAGTTAGCTGCTTGTTTTCGAGCTGATGGTTCAGATTGTAGTGATTTTGGTCAAAAATGGGGATTTAAAACTGCTTCAACTACCCTGCCTTCTTTAGAGTTATTATCACCTCCAGATGATCCCGGTGGAACCCAGGCAGTAGCATTACCAGTAATTTTAAAATGGAGGGCTCAACCAGGAATGAATTCCTTTATTTACGATGTTTATAAAGATAATCCAGGCGAGATAACCGGCTGGTTAAATCCAGACCAGCTCAACCTTAATTTTCCAATCCTTCAATTAGACACTCTTTATACCTGGAAAATTAAACCCTGTTCGGATTTTGAGGCAAAAGAATGCGGAGAATGGAGTGAAGAATGGCATTTCAAAACCACTGGAGCACCCCCCAGTCTAATTTATCCTGATGCTGATGTCTCTGATGTGGTTATCCCGGTAACCCTTGACTGGAAAAATGTTTCTGGGGCTGGCTCTTATCAATATGAAATATCTTCTGATTTGATTTTTACCAATATTATAGCTCGGGGAGTGGTTGAGAATTCTTATGTCCCTGTTGATTATCCCGAACTAAAAATGCTTACTGATTACTGGTGGCGAGTAAAAACCTGTGCTGATAAGGAAGGTCAGGTTTGTGGAGAGTGGAGCGAAATTAGAAGATTTAAAACCTTCAAGATTGGCACGCCTACCAATCCCTATCCTCCAGATAAGGGCAATCTTTTTACCTTTGAAAAATATGTATCCTGGAGCTCGGTTCCGGGAGCAAAACGTTATATATATATTATCGACTATGCATTGGGCAATCCTCCTCCAGAAGAAAAAAATAAAGATTGTCTGGCTTTGGTTGGTACCAAGGTGGTTCCCCTCACCATTGTTTCTTCTAATTCTGCCTATATCGATCTCAGGTGTTTGGGAAAATATAATTGGCAAGTTGGAGCTTGCCTTGATGAAAACTGTCAAGAAACAGGAGACTTCAGCCCTGTTTGGGAATTTACTTTAGTTCAACCGCCTCCTGGTTTTGGCTTGGTGCCTTGCGGTCGATCTTCTGATGACCCCAACACTCCCTGGATTGAAAGAGAACCCTGTCAGATAAAACATCTTTTTATCCTCTTTAAAATTATTATTGATTTTCTTTTGTGGAGAATTGGATTAATTATCCTGGTTTTATTGGTTATAGCTACAGGAGTGATATTTTATTTCTCCTTGGGCGCCCCTGCTACCATGGTTAAAGTAAAATCTCTCTGGAGAGCAGCGGGTATTGGCTATGCAGTTCTTTTTCTCTCCTGGACAATTATTAATTCTTTTTTAGCAATGTTTG
>LJNG01000014.1 GCA_001302985.1 Parcubacteria bacterium DG_74_3 | reverse complement strand
AAAGGTTTTAAAAAGAAAAGAAAGATTCCTCAGCGGGCTCGGCTGCGAGGTGTCTCCCTCGGCAAGTAGCCTCAGATTGATAAAATTATTTTTTTCATCGCTATTTTATTCATTCTATGCTTAAATGGATTTTATCATCTTTTTATTTTTTCTTGCCAGCTTACTTTACAAATATGACACCCTCTTTAATGGCAAGTAGGGGTTTTTTTAAATGCTTGGACAAGCCCCTTGATTTCGGAAGGAAGCTTCAGGGCTCCCCTATTTTAGGAAACCACAAAACCTGGCGGGGGATTATTTTAGGATTAACTGCTGGTCTCTTGACAGCTCTTTTCCAGAGACAACTTTTTAATAGACTTCTTTTTATCAGAGAAATTAGTTTTTTAAACTATCAAATAATTAATATTTTTTTCTTTGGTGTTTTAATGTCGGGAGGAGCCCTTTGCGGCGATTTATTTTTCGCTTTTATTAAACGACGCTTGGGACTAAAACCAGGGACAAGGTTTCTGCCCTTTGACCAGATAAATTATGTAATTGGCTCAGCTCTTTTTTTAAGCCCATTTTATGCAATAAATATGGGAGTGTGGATAACCCTTTTAATTTTAACCTTCATTTTGCACATAAGCGCTACCCAGATAGGATTTAGATTGGGCTTGTCTCAAAATCAATGGTAAGTTACAATAAATTTGCATGGAAACAGGGTTTCTTCAATTATTTCTAGTGAGCCTTATTGAGAAATTACCCCAACTTCTGTGGGCAATTTTAGTTTTTGTCGCCGGTTTTTTTGTGGCCAAATGGATGGGAAACACTGCTGTTCGATTTCTCAACAAAACCAATCTTAACCAAACTCTTAAAAGATTGGGTTGGGCAGAGACTCTAGCCAAGCTTGATCTTAGCTTGGATGCTCCGGGATTTTTTGGAGAATTAGTAAAATGGTTCTTTATAATTATTTTTCTGATGATTTCTTTAGAAATTCTGGGCCTTCCGCAGTTCAGTCAGTTTTTAGGAAAAGTTATAAGTTATTTCCAGAATATTTTTATTGCATCCCTAATCTTTATCATCGCTGTTTTTTTGGCTGATTTTTCTCAGAAAATTATGGTGGCTGTTTTGGAAAAAGAAAAGATAACCTACTCGCGGCTTTTTGGAAGAGTGATACGCTGGATAATTTGGAGTTTGGCTACCCTGGCTATTTTGTACCAACTCCAAATAGCACCCACTTTAATTCTGACCGTCTTTATTGGTTTTGTTATTGCCATCTCTCTTACCATAGGTATTGCTTTTGGTCTCGGAGGAAAAGAAATAGCAGCTAAGATTCTTAAAGAGCTAGAAAAGAAGCTTCGTTAATCGGGCTTACAATATGGAGTATTTGACCCATAAGGAACTCAAAAAAATGATGCTTCTTGCCTGGGAAAGGGTTGAGAGAAATAAAGAAGAGATTAACAAAATTAATGTTTTTCCAGTACCCGACCAAGACACAGGAAGCAATATGGCCAAGACCCTGTTGGGAATTAAAGAAGCGATTGAGGTAAAAGAATTTCAAGACTTACGGGAAATCTCAGAAGCTACCTTAGATGGGGCTCTTATTGCGGCTCAGGGAAATGCTGGTGTAATTTACACCGGCTTTTTAGCTGGTTTTTTACCGCTGCTCAATAAAAACCCGGTAAACGCCAAGAAACTCTCTGTTGCTTTTAAAAAAGGAGCAGAGAAAGCTAGAGAATCAATTCAAAATCCCATAGAAGGAACAATTTTGGATGTAATTGACGCAGCAGCTCAAACCCTTCAAAAAGAAGCGGGGCAGGAAAGGAATATCATTCAACTTTTTAAAAAAGCCACAGAAAAAGCTAATGAAGCCCTCTTGGCTACCCGAGAAAAAATGGAAATTTTTAGAAAAGCCAATGTGGTTGATGCCGGAGGCTTGGCCTTCTTAATGATTCTCGAGGCTCATCTCGAAGCCCTAGAAGGCGAAAAAAGAAAAGAGAGAGTCGAGGAACGACCTTCAGAACAAGTTAGAAGATTTATTCAAACCCTTTCCCATCGCTATGAAGTTGTCTTTTTGGTAAAAAATCAAAAGTTAGACAAAGAATTACTTGAGAAAAAATTAGCGATTTTAGGAAACAGCATCGAAGTAGTCAAAATTGGCGACAAAACCAAGGTTCATATTCATACCGACTTGGTGGATGAGGTTGAAAAAATAGCAAGGGAATCCGGCAAGCTTGAAAGTTTAAGAATTGAAGACATGGCCAAAGAGGTGGGAGGAGAGCCTTCGGTCAGGCAGGTATCAATTGGAATTGTCACCGATGATGTTGCTGGACTCTTACCCAAAATTACTGAACGTTATCAAATTGAAATAGTGCCAACTGTCCTTAATTGGCCAGAAGGAAAAAAAATACCCGGGGAAAATATTTATCAAAAAATGATTGAAGCAAAAAGGCGGGGCATAAAAAGTTTCCCCAAGACCTCTCAGGCAACCCCCAAGGACTATCTTGTGGCTTTTGAAAAACAGCTTCACAAGTTTGAAAAGGTTTTGTGTATTACCATTACCGCTAAACTCTCTGGTTGTTATAATTCTGCCAAACAGGCTGAAGCAGAGGTCCAGGAGCCGAAACGGATTTTTGTTTTTGATTCTTGGCACGCTTCTGCCTCCCAGGCTCTTTTGGTTTTGCGAGCCATCGAATTAATTCAAGAACAAAGAGAAATAGTCGAAGTTATTAATAAGTTAAAAAAGCTCAGGAGCAAAATCAATCTCTATCTTCTTTTCGAGGAGCCAAGATGGATAGAGGCTGGAGGAAGAGTAACCAAAAGACAGGCTGAATGGATAAGAAGAATGAAGAAAATCCGTCTTCATCCTCTAATAAAAATTAAAAATGGAGTACTGATTAAAGGGGGGGTGGTTTGGGCTAGAGATATGGCCGATGCCCTCTTTAAAAAAATAGCTAAAGAAAGTAAAAAAGAAAGAGAAAGGGGTAAAAGAATCCGGGTAATCATTTCGCACGCCAATAATCTCCCAGAAGCAAAAAAATTAAAAGACAAATTAAAAAGCATTAAAGCCGAAATTTCTTTTATTAATTTGGTGAGTCCGGTGGTCGGGGCTCACATTGGTCCGGGAAGCTTAATTGCTGCCTGGATACCAATTGAATAAAAAATTTATCTATTAGACACGAATGACTTTCTTATATCCAATCACATTCTTCGTAATCGCCTATCTTTTGGGTTCTTTCCCCACCGCGTTCTTGGTAACTAAAAAATTCACCGGTAAAGACATTAGAAAAGAAGAATCCAAAAATGTCGGTGCTCTTAATGTAATGCGAACTACAGGCAAACCACTTCTCTTTATTTTGACAGCGATGGTTGATATCGGAAAGGGAGCACTAGCCGTTTTTCTTCCTCAGAAGCTTTCTTTTTTAAATTACAATATTTTATGGGCAACCAGTCTTGCTGCCTTTGGCGTAATATTGGGTCATTGTTTTTCCATCTACTTTAAACTGAAAGAAGGACGCTTTTCGGGGGGAAAAGCCCAGGCCTCTTTAATAGGGGTGTTAGCCGTCTTAAATTTTCAGTGGTTGCTTTTACCCTGGGCAGGGATAGCTATTTTGTTTATTTTGACTACCCAGATTTTCTTTTTCGGTCAATTTATAGGAAATATTTTTCTCCCCCTTATAGGTTTTTATTTGGACAAAAAATATTTTTTAGCTTGTTTGTTAATGACCCTTCCAATTTTCGTAAAACAGTGGCCCCACTTTCCCTCGGCTCTTTATGGAGAAAGACCCAAGTGGTATTGGAAAAAGAAAACAATTAACCAATCCTAAATTTGTTTTATGTTAGAAACTATTATTATCGGAGCAGGACCCGCAGGCTTATCTGCCGGAAGACACTTAAAAAATTGTTTGATTTTGGACCAGAAAAAAGAGATTGGAAAACCCGTTCAATGTGCCGAAGGCATAAGCAAAGAATCCCTAGAAAAAGAAGGGATTTCTCCTAATCCTGCTTGGATTTCAACCGTTATTAACACGGTAAAAGTATTTGTTCCATCAGGAAAACCAATTACGATTAAAGGAGAAAAAATAGGTTTTGTAATAGATAGAATTGGTTTTGAGAAGTGTTTGGCAAAAAAAGTTCAAGCTAAAATTCAACTAGAAACACGGGTGGTTAATTTAGAAAGGAGGGGCGATATCTGGAAGGTAACAACAAATGAAGGAAAAGCCTTTCAATCCCGATATTTAATCGGGGCTGACGGACCCCTCTCGATTGTCAGAAGAAGAGTTTTTGGAGAAAAACCGGAAATTTTATCTACTTTTGAATATTTAGTCGAATTAGAAAGAGAGATCGATGACTCGGTGATTCAAATATACTTTGACAAAGAAAAGTTTCCTGATGGTTATGTGTGGATATTTCCCAAATCTAAAAAAACCGCCAATATTGGATTGGGCGGCAAGGGCAATCTTATTGAAAGATTCCAATACTTTATGGAAAATCAGGTCAAGCCAAATTATGGAAATTATAAGCTCTTAAAAAATATAAGCGGGACTATATCCTGGGGAGGAGCAAAAATGACTCTTTTTAAAGACAATGCTTTCTTAACAGGCGATGCCGGTAGCCTCGTTGATCCAGTTTTGGGAGGAGGAATGATAAATGCCATGATTTCCGGAAGAGTGGCTGCTGAATGTATTCTCTCTAACACCCCCCATCTTTACGAAAGAAAAATTAAATCAATGCCTCCCTTTAGCACAGACTTATTAGTAGCTCAAAAAATATTATATTCTTTTCCCAATTCCGTTTTAAACCAATTAGCTGAAATTTTGGAAAATAAAGATGTTTTTTATCTTAAAACTTTTCCAGGAGTTTTCGGGTTACTATCTAAGGATCAATTAAGAAAAAATTTTTTCCGACTTGCTAAGCTTTTTCTGATTTTAGAAAAGAACACGGCTAGTTTCGGTTAAAAAAAACGCTCTTTGAAAGCGTTGAAAAAGCGGGACCTTTTAAAAGATTAAAAAGACCTACCAAGTAAAAACGCTAAAAGAACAATGAGCATGGCCAGCTTAGTAATTCTCTTAATTTGAGTTGGTGTTTGGGAGAGGGAATATAAAAATAGAGCATTGCTAATTGAAACAACCCTTAGATAAATAGAATTAAGAAGCCCGGAAAAATAGGGAAGAGGAGATAATAAGATGGCCGAAGCAATAAATCCTTGGGCTATCTCTCTGGCCGAATCAATTCCCACAGCTATTGGGAGAGTGTCTAGTTTCAATTTTTTATCTCCTTTTATATCTTCAATTGTCTTGAAAATTTCTCTTCCCATATTAGCCAGGAAAGCTAGGGGGGCAATAATCTTTACAATGCTGAAATCTAAAGTGATGAGGCCTCCGAAAATAAAAGTAGAAGCCGTAAACCAACTGACTATTATATTACCCAACAAGAAAGTTCGTTTAAGGTGCTTAGAATATAAATATTCGAGGACAGCATTGACGAGAGCTAAAGCCAGACAATAACTATTGATGAGGGCCGCAAAAAAAATGCTCACAATGAATAACCAGGAACTATAAGATAAAGCATCTCTAGGGAATATTTGGCCCGAGGGTAAGGGTCTCTGGGGAGCATTAATTTTATCAATCTCTAAATCATAATAATCATTAAGAATCATTCCAGCCCCGGTAATAGTAAAAACAGCCAGGAAGGCATAAAAAAGCAAAATAGGGTCAGAGACCCCTGAAATTATAGCCCCGACAACAGCGCCGAGAGCCGCAACCAAGGAAGTAATGGGACGAATTATTTCAAAAAAAGGATTCATGTTATTATTGTATAATTGAATAAAACGCCCGAAATTACAATAAACCCAGCACCGAGATTGCGCATAAAACCCTTATTAGGTATTGTTATTGTAGCATAAGGTGCTGGGTCAAGCTATAAACACAAACGCACCCAATATATTATAATTGAAATAAGAAGTCAACATTAATAGTAGTAAAACCAGTTTTCACACCCAAAATGATAAAAAAAGAAAAATTTGAAGAATATTTAGAAAAATTAAAGCCCGAAGTTGATGAGATTATTGAAAAATATCTTCCCAAGGAAGCAACTAAAGAATGGCTGGAGTTTACTTTTGGAAAACCCAGGTATGCTTATAGTTTTGAAGCAGCAGACAGAGCTTTAATTAAACCCATCTGGGATTTTATTGGTCGGGGCGGGAAAAGATGGAGACCAATCCTATTCCTATTAATCACCGAAGCTGTTGGTGGGAATCTTGAAAAAGCGAGAGATATAGTGGTTGTGCCAGAGTTAATTCACAATGGAACCATTATTATAGACGACATCGAAGACGAAGGAGAGCTGAGAAGAGGAAAACCTGTTTTACACAAAATTTTTGGAATCGACATTGCTTTAAATGCCGGCAACTTTATGTACTTTTTCCCTCTTTTAGCCCTCATCAAAAATAAAGATAAGTTCAAGACAGAGATTCTAATTAGAGCCTATGAAGCCTATGTTCAAGAAATGATAAACTTAGGTTTTGGTCAGGGAACAGATATTTACTGGCACAAAGGCAAGGCCCAAGAAATAAGTGAAGAAGAATATCTCCAAATGTGTGCTTACAAAACAGGATGTCTGTCTCGAATGTCAGCTAAATTAGCAGTAATACTTTCTGGGGCCAGCAAGGAATTGGCAGAAGCTGCAGGTAAAGTGGCAGAAGCCATGGGAGTCGGCTTTCAAATTCAAGACGATATTTTAGACATAACCCTAACAGGGGAAGAACGAGAAAAGTTTGGCAAGGTCTTTGGCAATGACATAAAAGAAGGAAAAAGAACCTTAATGGTTATTCATACTTTAAAGCAAGCCACCCCCGATGATAAAAAGAGATTAGTTGAGATATTAAATAAACATACTGATGATTCCGAAGAGAAAAGAGAGGCAATAGAAATAATCCAAAAATATGGTAGTGTTGAGTATGCCCAAAAAGTAGCTCAAAAAATTATGCAAGAAGCCTGGCAAGAAGCAGATGGGCTACTTACCGCTTCTCCAGCCAAAGAAAGGTTAAGAGAATTTGTTAATTATTTAATTGAAAGAAAAGTATAAATATGAAAACAGGAAAAGTTGAACTTTATATTAGGGAAAAAATTAAGAAAGAAGGCGCTCTTTTGTCAATTGTGATTGACCCTTGCGACCATCCTTCAATTAAAGCAGCCATTGAAACAGCTTATGCTGCCCAACTTGGTGGAGCTGACATTATTGCAGTTGGGGGTAGTACCGAAGCTCAGGGTGAGCTTTTGGACAAGGTTATCAAAGGAATTAAAGCTAAGGTAAGGCTTCCCATTACTTTGTTTCCTGGTAATATTGCCACTATTTCTCCCTTTGCTGATGCCATCTTCTTTATGACCCTACTTAACTCAAGAAATCCTTACTGGATTTCTCAAGCCCAAACACTTTCAGCACCTTTAATTAAAAAACTAGGAGTAGAACCCCTACCCATGGGCTATATTTTAGTGGAACCCGGAGGCACAGCAGGTTGGGTGGGAGATGCTAATTTGGTTCCAAGGAACAGACCTAAAATTGCAGCTGCCCTGGCTCTTGCCGGACAATTTTCCGGAAAACGTCTGATTTTTACAGATGCAGGCTCTAATGCCTTTGCCCCCGTTCCTACTGAAATGGTGGCTACTGTTAGAGCAGCTATTGACATCCCCTACGTAGTTGGTGGAGGTGTAAAAACGCCAGAGCAAGCAGGGAAAATAATAGAGGCAGGGGCAGATTGTATTCAGGTGGGCACAGCTGCTGAAAAGATAAAAGATGTTAAAAAATTAGTAGCTGACTTTGTGAAAATAATGAAAGAAAGAGGAAAAGAAAAAGTAAAAAAATATAAAAAACAATGATAAACATTGGTTTGCTTGCTGATAATGTCTACTCCTTGCTCGAGACAATAATCAACTAAACAATCGAAAATCGCAGACCACCTATTTTATGATTAAATCGATTTTATTTTTAATAATATCTTATATTTTGGGTTCTTTCCCTTCGGGCTATATAGTTACTAAGCTTTCGACCCGAAAAAATATCTTAGAAATAGGCTGGCGGAAAACTTCAGGCTCAAATGTTTTTAAAAATATTGGAATCTGGCAAGGGGTTTTAACCGGAGTTTTAGATGTGGGTAAGGGTTTTTTGGCTGTTAAATTAGTTCAAAATCTAGGTTTAAAACCCGAAATTCAGGCAATGGCCGGGGTAGCAGCTGTGACCGGTCATAATTGGTCGTGCTTTTTAAAAGGAGCTGGTGGAAGAGGAATCGGAACTTTTATTGGTGCTTTTTTAGCACTCTCGCCCAGAATTTTAGCTTATTCTTTGATTCCTTTTGTTCTTTTGGGTCTTATCTGGAACCTCTCTATCGGAACAATTTTGTTTCTGGTATTAGCTATAATCCTTTCTGCTTCTTTTAACCAATGGGAAACAGTCGGTCTTTTTTCAATTATTTCTTTGGCTCCGATTTTTATTAAAAGATTAAGCCCCATCGAAGAAATTAAAAAGTCTCAAGAGAAAAGTTCTTTAATTAGAAATCGCTTATTGTTTGATGATGATAAGCCCGCTTTAGAGTTAAGAATAAAAAAAATATTTAGTCGCTTGACAGAAAGTTAAATCTCAATTAAAATAAAATTAGTCCGCTTTCAACAACGGACATTTTATTTAAGAAAACACTATGGAGGATTTAAAGACATTTAGCTCAGCTATTGCTCAAATTGCTGAAGAAAAGGGAATCCCCCAAGAAAAAGTTTTAGAGACCATTGAGCAAGCAATAGCTGCTGCCTATAAAAAAGAATACGGAAAAAGGGGACAAATAATCCGAGCCGAACTCGATTTAAATTCGGGCGAGGTTAAATTTTGGCAGATTCAGGAGGCGGTGGATGAAAGCATGATTTACTCTGAAGAAGAACTTCTGGCGCTAAAAGAAAAAAGAACTCAAGAAGAAGGAGAAGAAAAAGAGGAAGAAAAAAAGATCCGTTTTAATCCCGAAAAACACATTCTAATCAAAGAAGCCAGAAAGATTAATAAAAAAATTCAGGTCGGGGAAGAATTAAAAATTCCCCTTAAGACTGAGAAAGATTATGGTCGAATTGCTGCCCAAACTGCCAAACAGGTAATAATGCAAAGATTAAAAGAAGCAGAAAGAGAAAGCATTTTCGGGGAATATAAAAGAAAGGAGGGAGAAATTATTTCTGGAATTTTACAAAGGATTGAAGGTAGAAATATCTACTTTAATATCGGTAAAACCCTGGCAATTTTACCAAGAGAAGAGCAGGTTCCTGGAGAGTTTTACCGACCGGGCCAAAGATTGAAACTTTATGTTTTAAAAGTAGAAGAAACGCCTAAAGGACCAAGAATCTTTTTATCCAGAGCCTATCCCAAATTGATTTCTAAACTTTTTGAGCTAGAAGTGCCGGAAATTTCTTCAGGTCAGGTTCAGATAAAAGCAATTGCTCGAGAAGCAGGATCCCGGACAAAAATTGCAGTTTTTTCTGATGTCGAGGGAATCGACCCCATTGGAGCAGCTGTTGGTCAAAGGGGAACTCGAGTGATGGCGGTTATTAATGAATTGGGTGGAGAGAAAATTGATATTATTGAATGGTCAGAAGACCCAGAGAAATTTATTGCCAATGCCCTTTCTCCAGCTAAAGTATTGGAGGTTAAAATTTTACCGAAAAACAAGGCTCTCTGTATTGTTCCCGAAGAACAGTTATCTTTAGCTATTGGCAAAGATGGACAGAATGTTAGGCTGGCAGCTAAACTAACCGGCTGGAAAATTGATGTTAGAAGTACAGAAGCAAAAGGAGAGGAAGAAGAAATCAAAGAGGAAGAAGTGGGGAAGAAAGAAAAAACAAAAAAGAAGCAACCTCCAGCAAAAAAATCAAAAACCAAACAAAAAAAATGAAGGAAATAATTATTATTGGTCACAAAACCCCGGATACTGACGCAATCGTCACCTCTTTAATTTTTGCTCGATTTCTTCAAAAAATAAAAAAGCCCATTATTGGCTTTTTAAATTTTAAGATTAGGGTCGCCAGCCCCAGCCCCCTTAATAAAGAAACAAAATTTGTCTTAAAATATTTTAAACAAAAAGCTCCCCCTATTATAAAATCTCTTTCCGACAAAAATGTTTTTCTTGTAGACCACGGAGATTATGAACAGGCAGCCCCGGGCATTAAAAAAGCAAACATTGTTGGAGTTTTAGACCATCATAAGCTAGGAGGTTTAAAAACAGTCTCTCCTATTTTTTATCGAGCAGAACCAATTGGCAGCTCAAGCACAATTTTGGCAAAAATGTTTTTGGAAAACAATCTCTCTTTAAAGAAAAAAGAAGCGGGTTTGCTTCTCTCTGCCATTTTGTCTGATACCTTAAAGCTCACCTCTCCCACCACCACCACAGAAGATAAAAAAATTGTTCAGTTTTTAGCAAAAATCTCCAAAGAAAATATAAATAAATTAGCCAAAAAAATGTTTGAGGTAAAATCTGATATTACAGGTATTTCTCCAGACAAACTGGTAGCTACAGATTACAAAGAATTTAAGGCCGGAAGAACAGATTTTGCTATTGGCGTTTGGGAAACAACTTCTCCCCAAAAGATATTTCAAATAAAAAAAGATATTTTTTCTGCTTTAGCAAAATTAAAAAAGAAAAGAAAGGCGGACTTCCTGTTTTTCGCCCTAATTGATATTTTGGAAAAAAACAGCACTCTTTTTATTCTGGGAGAAAAAGAAAAAGGGTTAGCTGAAAAAATATTTAAGAAAAAAACAAAAGAAAACCTAATTTTTTTACCAGGAGTAGTTTCCAGAAAAAAACAAATCTTACCCCCACTACTTAAATTTTTAGAAAAGAAGTGAGAACTACAGTTAATAAAATTTCTCAAACACAAATTGAGTTAAAAATAGAGGTTCCACCAGAAGAGTTTCAAATCTTTGTTAAAAAAGCAGTCTTGAGCTTGGGCCAAAACTTGGAAGTGAAGGGTTTTCGAAAAGGAAAAGCACCAAAAGAAGTCATTGAGAAAGAGGTGAGCCCAGAAAATATTTTAAAGGAAGCAGCTGAAATGGCTATTCAAACGAATTATCCTAAGGCCATCAATCAGCTAGCAGATAAAATTAAGATTATTTCTCAGCCAGAAATTGAAATTTTGAAATTAGCCCCAAATAACCCCCTTGAATTTAAAGCTAAAATTTGGATTTTACCCGAAATTAAATTACCAGATTACAAAAGCCTTACTTCTCGGGTTCAGAAAAAAGAAGTTAAGGTGACAGAAGAGGAAATAGAAAAATTAAGGCAAGAAAAAGAAAGATGGGAAAAAGAAAGAATGAGAAGAGAAATCTTAGAAAAAATAGCCCTCGAGAGCAAGGTTGATATACCTGAAATTTTAATAGAGGAAGAGAAAAAAAGAATGCTCCAAAGTCTCAAAAGTGGAGTAGTTCAAACTCTTCAAATAAGCTTTGAAGACTATTTGGCCAAACTACAAAAAACAGAAAAAGAGATTCTAGATTCTTTTTTACCCGAATCCAAAACTAGAATTAAAAAATCTTTGGTTTTAAGAGAAATTGGTAAAAAAGAAAACATATCAGTGACAGAAAAAGAAATTGAAGAAGAAATAAAGAAAATTTCAGTTGCCAATCCTGGTTTAGAAACAAATCTTGACCCAGAGCGCCTAAAAGATTATACTAAAGAAGCGCTTATAAACGAGAAAACCTTTCAATTTTTAGAGGGTTTTATTAAAAAATAAGAACATAAGAACCTGGCTTCGCCAGAACCTTGTTTCTCGCTTCGCTCAAAATAAGAACCTGGCTTCGCCAGAACCTTGTTTCTCGCTTCGCTCAAAATTAATATGGCTTATTTAGTTCCAACTGTCATTGAAAAAACTCAACACGGCGAAAGAGCCTATGATATTTACTCTAGGCTCTTGAAAGATAGAATTGTTCTTTTGGCAGGCCCCATTACAGACGTTACAGCCAATTCAATTATTGCTCAACTTTTATTTTTATCCTCCAAAGACCCCAAAAAAGACATTAAGCTTTATATTAATTCTCCCGGAGGTTCGGTAACTGCGGGTTTAGCCATTTACGATACCTTGCAATATATTCAATGTCCTATTTCTACAGTTTGTGTGGGCTTGGCAGGCTCAATGGCAGCCACCATCCTGGCTTCAGGTACCAAGAGAAGGAGATTTGCCCTTCCTAATTCTGAGATTTTACTTCATCAAGTAGCTGGAAAGGTAGCGGGTCAAGCAATCGAGATTGAGATTACCGCAAAACAAATTGTTAAAATCAAAGACAAGCTTAACAAGATTTTAGCAAAACATACCGGCCAAGCCTTGGAAAGAGTAGCTAAAGATACTGATCGAGACTTTTACCTTTCAGCCCAGGAAGCAAAAGAGTACGGAATCATTGATGAGGTAATAAAAAGTAAAAAGTAACCAGTCATATAACCAGTCATATAAATAGTTAAGACGCCCCTTTGAGGCATTTTTTATTTGGAAGAGAATAAAACGCGATAAAAACGAAAATATGCTACAATTAAAAAAGTGCTTTTTGGGCACCACCTTTAAAGGTCGAAAAAGCCCTAATTGCTTATAAAATATGGAGAAAAAAAAGATTATCTTATTATCAGCAACGTTCTTCCTTATATTAGTATTAATAGGTTTTGTTATCTGGAAATTTTTTTATAGGTCAAACTATTATGCTGTTTATCTTTCTACTGGCGATATTTATTTTGGTAAACTGGTTTGCTGCTCTCGCTACATTTTAGAAGACTCCTACTATCTTAGGGTGAGTCAAGATCAAGGTGCGCCAATCAGCGTAGAACGTTTTCAAGACGCTTTTTGGGCTCCGAGAGGAAAACTTAAACTGAACTCTGAGAGTGTGGTTTGGATAGTAAGGTTAGCGCCTACCAGTCCGGTAGTTGAGTACATTGAAGCTCGTGCTCAGGGAAAGATTGTTCCTCAACAACAAATACCCTCTACTCCCCAAGATTTAGAAGGAGAGATCGAATAAAAGACAGAAAGTATTGTTTTGGGTTTAGAAAAAAGACAATAGGGCTTTCAAATAAAAAAACCTTTTATTGTACGTGTACATATGGAGAAACAAAGAATCATTTTAATTGTTTTGGCTGTACTGTTAGGAGTGAGCCTAATAATCCTTTTAGTTGTGTTTCCTGGTCAAAAGGGCCAAAAAGATTTAACTCAAGGATTATTAGGGGGAACTGAAGAGAAAATAACTTTCGAAAAAACCCCAACCGAAGACTGGCAAAATCCTGAAAATCCAATAGAGTCGCCCCCACTTAAAGAAAGCGAAATTCCTGCTGATTCTATTAAGCTTACAGTGACTAAAAAAGGATATAGTCCCGAGACTTTCGAAGTTCAGCGAGGAGAAAAAGTGGTTTTGACAGTTATTAATGGGGACCAGGGAGTTCATATTTTTAAATTTAGAGATGATGTGTTAAGCGAGGTTGCTATTGGTGTTGGTTCTCATGATCCCATTCGGGCTATAACTTTTTATGCACCTGAAGAGCCAGGAGAATACGAGTTTTTCTGCCATTTACCAGGTCATGGAGAAACCGGAATAATGGTGGTTCGCTAAAAGGTAATAAAAAAATTATTAATTTAGTGAAAATAAATATGAATCACACTAAACTCATTAAAACCATAACCCTAATTTCAGGAGTTCTAATTTCTCTATTCTTGGTCAGTTTAGTGGCCTTAGCTGCTCTCAAAATAGAAACTCAATTAGATATGGCCCTTAATAAAATCATTAATTTGGGGACTCCTACATCTGGTTCAGACGCTGTCACCAAAGACTACGTAGACAATGCTGTTGTCGCAGCCGGAGGAGCAGGCACCCTGTATCTTACTAGTAGTACATTTAGGGGTAATCATAATTGCGATGATAATCCTGGCGCTTGTTGCCAGTCGGGATATCATATATGTGATACCTCAGAGTTTGCAATGGGAGGAAGAAGAGTAGAAACCTCAGGAACGGGTAGGGATACCAGTCCTGGAGGAGGACCAGAGGGTTGGATTGATACTAAATCAGGCAGCCTGAGTGGAGAAGATTCAGATTGTTCGGACTGGACGAGCGTTAGCAGCGTCTATTACGGACAAACAGCAGAGATGAACACTTTTAAGGATTCTACTGGTGGAGCTACTATGTGGTATCATTTTACAGTTTCCAACTGCGTTGATTATGAGCGCGTTTGGTGCTGTTCTGATTAAGTGGCATTCATTGGGAGCAACTTAATACAAAAAGAAAACAAGCTCAGGCTGTAAAGTTTTTTCAATTTTGTGATTAAGAAATATCATTTAAGATTAATTATGTTTTTAATAATATCTGGCTTTTTGGTCTTTATTTTTTTCTTTTACTTTTATTTAAATAAACTAGATCCCTCTCTAGAAAATCTTAATAAAGAGTGCGTAATCCAAACCGAAAAAAAAATTGTCCAAGGCAACTCCCTTAATGGTTTAATTGAGTCAGGAGAAGTAGTAGAAATCTTATTTGACTATTATAACTGCAACGAGGTAGAGCGAGAAGATGTTGTTTTACTTAACTACCCAGGATTTGAAAAGCCAATTATAAAAATTGTCAAAGGAGTTTCTGGCGATAGATTTCAATTAAAAGAAACTGAACAGGGCTGGCATGTTTTAATTAACGGTAACATACTCCAAAACTCAGAAGGCATCCCTTATCTTCTAAATGAAAAAAGAGTAGGTATGCTTAAACTATACGAAAAAGATTATAGGGGCATTATCCCCGATAACACCCTTTTATTATTGGGCAATTTGCCCTCTGGCTCTATCGACTCTACTATCTTTGGTCTGGTAGATAAATCAGGGATTTTAGGAAAAGCAATCAGATAATTTTCTTTATTTTTAAAATTTTTTATTTTTCGAATGTGTTAAAATTAAACAAGGTCTAATTTGTTAAATAATCATTAACAAAAAGAAGTTTACAAGAATTCAGTGGAAATGCGGGTCGAGACACTATAGAATTTTTACTGAATTTCGCAACTTCTTTTAAAAAAATGAACTACTTCAATTTAGCGCTCCTTGGATCCCCAAAGAGCAGGTCGAAGCTACAGGGACCTAATAGGGCAAACAAAACCATTGCTTTAGTGGTCGGTGTGTTAGCAACGGTTTTTTTAATTAGTTTTATCGTTAGAGCTTGGACCGAGCCCAGCGTAGCTCCACCTGGGGGTAATATTTCAGCCCCAATTAATATTGGTTCCACGGCTCAAACTAAAAGTGGAAATTTAACCGTCCAGGGACAATTTAATGCCGGCGGTCTTACGGTTGGAGATTCTTTTACAGCCTCTATTGGCTGTGCTGATTTTAAAATCGGAAATAGCACAAGAAGGGGAACTCCAGGAAGAGCCATAGTAGACATTGGTCCCTCTGAGATAAGATTTAACTATGGTGGAGACTGGACCAAAGCCAGCATTGGAAGCGATCTGGACGTCTATGGTAATTTGAGAGTTACTGGGCTGGGTTAGGCAATTGCAATACCATTGATGCTATCGCTGGTCAATTAGTCTGTGGAGTAGACGAAAGGAGCGGTCTTACCTCTACAGATGGTGGAGCTAATGGAAATTTAACCTTAAACGTGGGAGCAGGTACAGGAATAACAGTGGCTGCGAATACAGTAAGCGTCGACACAACATGGGCTGACGGCAGATATGTAAACGCTACAGGCGATACAATGACAGGCGGTCTTGGTATGTCCAACAATAACATAAACAATATTAATAACCTTATTATTAACGATCCAGGAGTAGGAGAGGGATTAAGTTGGGCCGGAACAACAGCTGCTTGGATAATTGATGTTTCTCCCCCTAATAGGTCAAACGCAGATGGTGATTTAAACCTTTATGGTACAGCTAATAATATTCATTTGTGGCGACCAACTCTCATTAACGGAAATCTTACAGTAAGCGGGAACGCCACTGTAAGTGGGCAGAATGTCTGTCTGCAAAATGGCACCAATTGTCCAGTTGGAGGAATAAGCTGTCCAGATTGTGATGTTAGATTTGTTAATGTAACAGGCGACACAATGACAGGCGGTCTAACCATTAATACTGCCGGTAATGATAAAATTTTGCTTCGGGGAACCCAGGCTACCCCTCATACGATTTGGCTGGGAGATAGCAAGGGAGTAAGATTTTGGGACAGCCTTACCGGAGAACTAATGAGAATTACCAACACAGGCAATGTTTCTTGGTTGGGCTCTCTTACAGCTGGTTCTATTCCCTGGGCAAGACTTACTTCATTTCCTGCTGATTGTCCATCAGGTCAATATGCCTATGGAGTGGAAGGAACCTTAAAGTGTTCTGCGCCAGCCGGAGGTATAGGAGGAGGAGGAACAGCTACCCAGGTTGCCTTCTTTTCAGGTCCTAGCACTATTAGTTCAGATGTTGGTCTTTATTGGAACAATACCAATAAAAGACTTGGTATTGGCAATACCAGCCCTGGATACAAATTGGATGTGGCAAGTGGAGGAGCTACCACAGCCAGATTCGGAACTGCTTCTACAGACGGAGTGGTTATAGGAGGTGGTTTGGGAAAGCTCACTGTTGGTACTATTGACCCGATATTTGACATTAATGGAGAAAAATACACAACTTATGTAGCAGATTTTGCTGGCGGAGTAAGAACCGAAACCTCAGAGATTGTGATATTAAGAGATGGCAAATATGTGATTGACTTTGACGAACTTGAAAAGG
>LJNG01000013.1 GCA_001302985.1 Parcubacteria bacterium DG_74_3 | reverse complement strand
AAAGAGGAAGTAAAGGAAATTAAAGAAACCTTACAACTTATTAGGCAGTTGCGAATGGGTATGACCGGTGAAGATGTGAAATTATTACAAGAAATACTGGCAACAGATCCAGATGTTTATCCTGAAGGATTGGTTACGGGATATTTTGGTTATTTAACTACGAATGCGGTAAAAAGATTTCAGAAAATAGCAGGAATTGAACAAGTTGGAGTGGTGGGGCCAAAAACCATGACCAGAATAAACGAATTACTCCAAGAAGGTGCTGGTCAATCTGGTAAAGTACCACCCGGTCTTTTAATTGCCCCTGGTATTAGAAAAAAGCTTGATTTTGAACCAAAACCTTTACCTGGACAAGAGCTTCCTCCTGGTATTGCTAAAAAATTAGTTGGAGAAACCCCAGGTGAAGATGTTACAGCGCCTGTTATTTCCGAAGTCATAGTAACTGAAATTACAGCCACATCAGCCAAAATTACCTGGCTTACCAATGAAAACGCAGATAGTAAGGTTTGGTATGACAAGGTAACCCCGCTGGTTGTAACAACTTCAACTCCAATGGTAAGTTCTTCTAATTTAGTATTGAATCATGAACTTTTACTCTCTGATTTAACCTCAAGCACAACCTATTATTTTTTGGTAAGTTCTAGCGATGAAGCGGATAATTATGAAATCAGCATTGAAAAATCATTCAATACCCTCCCTGAAGGATTAACCACCTTAGAACAGGCTTGCCTTAACTCTGGAGGAACCCTAGCTACCTCATCTTGTTGCACTTCGGTGGGCGACTTCCCCAACCTTTGTCTAATTGGAGCATGTGGCTGTTCTCTGGAGAACAGTCATACCGTAAAGGTTTGTAATTGTGAAACCGATAAATGTTTTAACGGAAGCGAATGCGTTTCAGCGCTATAACCCCACTAATATTGATTTGAAAGGAAGCAGGGTAGGGGACTAAATAAGAGATGAGAGCTTTTTGCTCTCTCTTTTATTGACTTAATTTTTAAGGGAAGCAATAATAAATAAAAGGTCAAAGCGTATTAGAATAAATATAAAAAAATTTTATCATGAGGAAGTGTTTAATTGACGAGGCCTCGTTAAGGTTTGCAAGGTCGATTTATGGCCTTTTATTGTTAATTGCCTTTTTATTCCATAATGTATGTTTGGTATTAATAACCACCATACTTATGGCTGCGGGCATAATATCAAATAGTTATAACCCTTTTTATCAATTATATTATCGGCTTATTAGACCTCCCGAGAAAGAAAAATCAATTTTAGTAGAAAGAGAAGTTAATGAGCTGCGTTTTGCCTGCCTGCTGGCTGCAATTTTTTTAGTCAGCGCTCTTGCACTCTTTTATCTTGGGATATTTGAGCAGATAGCCTGGATTTTAGTTCTATTTGTGTCTTTATTAATGTTGCTTGCCGGAATAGCTGGCTTTTGTACTGCCTCTCTTATCTATGCTAGCTTTAAGAAAATTTTTAAAAAATAAAGATAGGGGTTAGGAAGAGATGGAAGAAAAAGATACAATCTCTATTAAAAAATTACAGACAGAATCAGGGGAATTGGGTGGGCAAAGATATGTTAATCAAAATTGTTGGTTAGCTAAAAGCGTTAATGCTCCTCCGGCTAAAAGATGTTGGTATTGCGAAACAAGATTCCAAGATTGCCCACTTTTTCGATATTTAATAGTCACCCTGTGTTTAATCATTATTTCTCTATCCATTGTTTTGTTAGCAGGGGGAACCATCTCCAGGAGTTTTGTCCTATCAATGTTTCTTTTTATTGTTTCTTATGGATATTTTTTTAATAAAACTACCGAAGAACTTATTTTGGCTAATTTTTCTTTAAGAAAAGCAAGGAAGATACTGGAGGAGTCTAAGTTAGTCCTAGAAACAAGACTGGGGAGTCTTGAAAAGTTCCGTAAAATAACAGTAGGTAGAGAATTAAGAATGATAGAATTGAAAAAAGAGATTCAAAGGTTGAAAAAAGAATTAGGAGAGATGTAATATTGTGCGACATTTAATGGGTGAGAGAAAACCGTAAGACCCCTCCTTCGCCAAGGCTTTGGCGGATAAAATAAGGGACTTACGGTTTTTTTGACAGATTTAAAATTTAAAGGTATATTCACTAGCTATACTTTTTTTATTTTAAAACGACCCAGATATTAAACAGGGAAGTGCTTGACAGGGACCTTTAGGCCCCTTATTATAAACATAGAGATAGTCGCACAATGTAGGTAAATAGCCATTATTAATCTAATCGAGAGTGGCTTTCCCAGGCCCTCCCCCGGAATATGAAAAAATCAAATAAATCAATTATAAAATATATTCCTGACTTTTTAGATTATTGTGAAATAGAAAAAGGATTATCAAGCAATACTCAAGAAAATTATGATAGGTATCTTGAAAGATTTACCTCTTGGCTGAAAATCACCCATAAAGAAGATCTTTTACCCCATGAGTTAACTTCCGGGGATATTTGGGATTATAGGCTTTATCTATCAAGAAAATATAAGCATAAAGGCACAAATTTAAAGAAGATAACTCAAAATTACTACCTAATCGCTCTAAGAGCCCTTCTGGGCTACTTTACAGACAAAGACATAGTTTCACTCCCCGCAGATAAAATTAAGCTTCCTAAGGACGCTAGGGCCGAAAAAACCATAAAATTCCTTAATTTAGAGCAAATTGAAAGGCTTTTATTAGCTCCTGATACAAAAACCAAAACTGGCTTGAGAGATAGAGCAATTTTAGAAACTCTTTTTTCAACCGGCTTGAGGGTGGCTGAACTTGTTTCCCTTAACCGAGATCAGTTTGCAAATATAGAAAATAAACAAGAGTTAGAGCTTTCTATTATTGGCAAAGGAGATTGGCCCCGAACAGTATATTTTTCGGAACGTGCCCTGTCTTGGTTAAAAAAATCTCTAGAAACTCGAAAAGACAATTCCAAAGCTCTTTTTATAAATTATCGAGGGCGAAACCTTTTTAGTAGATTAACCAGAAGAAGCGTAGAAAGAGTTGTTAAACAATATGCGATAAAAGCAGGGGTGCCTATTTTTACCACCCCTCATACTCTTCGTCATTCAATGGCTACAGATCTTTTAACTCAGGGGGTTGATTTAAGAACTGTTCAGGAGTTTTTAGGCCACAAAAGCATTCTCACAACTCAAATATATACTCACGTAACAAGTAAAAGACTAAGAGACATTCATCGTAAATTCCATAGTGGTAAAAAGTTAAAAGAATAAAAAAAACGGGCTAGTCCTTTTGGGAAAGCCCTTAGTGGAAATTTGGGAAAGAGTTTGTTTTCTTTCTCTCAAGTGGCAAGCGCAAGGTTACTTCAAATCCCTGTTTCTTGCCAGCTCCAAAGTTATATTCTCTATCAAATATTTCGAAAACTACGTGTACTTGGCTTACTAAACCAGATATATAATCTGGTTCATAAACTATAAAGTATGCTATCGAATCGGATTTCTGTTTCTGACCCCACAATCGTTCTCTTTTAATTCTATCTATCACCTGCCTTAATTCTTCTGACGACGATGGAGCAAAATAACCAAACTTTTCAGCAAGAAAACAGGCAATTTGAATGCAATTATTACTGGTCTGATAGTAGCCACCTGACTGTTGTCCTATTAAACCCCCTTCTTCTAATTCTTTTAGTAAACTCATTCTGTTCATCGATGCTTTCATTCTTTTCACACCTTAAATACAAAGAACTGTCTATATTATAAATAAAATATTATAATTTGTCAATAAAGGTGGGTTATTTCCCACCTTAAAGGTTTTTTTTATCTCTCTGTTTAATGTCGCACAATTATCTTAATTTGGGCCCTGCTTAATTCTTTTAGTTTTTCGAGATTGCCATAGATTTTACCAATAATAGTAACCGGGCTGGCAGGCTTTGGAGTATTATTGATACTAACAGGAGTTGGCCCGTAAAAAATACAAAAAGAATTTCCTTCTGGCCAAAAAGCTAAATCCCCTACTCTGACATCTTTGGTGAGATTTTCATTGGCTATTTTTACTGCAACTTCAAAATAAATTTCGTTTCCCCAAAAGCTTGCTTCAGTTTCGATGGGTAAGGATTGATAGATTTTCTGAGAAGTTTTTGTCTGGTTGAGCTCTGCCTCGAATTTTTGATTGTTTATAAAAATATCAATTTTTCTCATTTGATACCGGGTGAAGAAACTACCAGAAAATACTTTCTTTTTATTAAATCTTTTTCATCTAAAATTGGATCAATCAGTCTTGAAACCGCAGCACAATCTTCAACGCTCACGCCTCCTTCTTTGTCAATGGTAACTGTAAAAACCTGGGTTCTGTTTTGAAATCCTAATTCAACTTTAACCAATTTATAACCTGCCCCCTCAACTATGGGTTTAATTAGAGTATCAATTTCTCCTATTAGAGTCATCATTTCAGTTTATCAAAAAATCGTTTTTTTGGCGACAAAAAAGCCCGCAAAAGGGCTTTTTGAATTTCAAAACACTGCTTTTTAATAATATTTCGATTGCTCGTAAAGCAAAACAATAACGATAATTAATATTAGGGCTCCCAAAATAGAACCGTTAACAAAGGCATAGGAAGATAAAAAAAGAATAAGACTTATTACAAGTGGACCCCAAAAAATAGCGTCTATCATATTTTTTTTATATTGATTAAATTCCGCTTTTAATTTATTTTAACACAAATCTCTTACAATAAAAGAGGCCCGAGATGGGCTCTCCAAGTTCTCATTGATAAACCTCCTTTTTCTAGCCTATAAATAATTACAACCTAGAAAAAAGAGGGGGAAGGAAATGCTTTAAAGATTCACCAATCGGCTTGTGCTCAGGATGATTTTATTTCCGCGGTAAAGAACCAGACCTTGAGGAGTAATTTCTACCTTATCACCCCTGAATTCTTGGCCCGTAGAAACCCTGGACATTGCTCCAGACTTTACCATCTTTTTCTTGAGAACCAGTTCTCCGGTTGGTAAATCTAGAGTTAAATCATAGACTGAAGTTTTTGTTTCTATCTTCATTTCTTTGACCTTCCCTTATGATTTTAAAGGAACTTTTCTTTAAGTAATTTCATTATACACTAAATTAAAAATTTGTCAAGAGAAAAGCTCTTCAACAGAAAACAAAAAAACCCCTTATCGGCTTTTTAATTAAATAGAGGGTGTCTTGACTAAAAAGGTATTACTCAGAAAACCAGATAGGAATTAGTAATTCGTCATCATACTCTGGAAGACCAGAAGGATTGTCTTTTACCAGAATTAATGTCCCCTTTTTTGTGGTTGGCGACTGAAAGTCAAGATTAGCTTCAAAAGGAACGAACTCTTCGGTCATCCAATCTGAAAGAGCTCTGGCTATTGCCATTCCTAATAGTTGACCGTTGGCATCTATCAATTGGATTGGAAAATCAGCCTCAAAAAACCAGTATCCTCTCGCCTCCCCCGTAATCTCAAGCGGGCTTTCTATTAATTCATTGGGACGGGGCTGACTTGTTCGAATAAGGTCTAATTTTTCTAATTCATTTCCTATATCTTCGGTGATTTTTTTTCCCTCTGGTGTTATACACTGTCGGGGATAAGACTCCAAAATCAGATATCCCTGAGCTATGCATTCTTCAAAGTTGTTAATGGGAAAAATGAGTTTTTCCTCACAATCTTGAGGGCAGCTTTCTGGCGTTTCGGCACAGGGACAACCGATTGCCATACAAACTATCTCCTGACATATTCCATCTCCGCACAGATCTTTACAGTTTCTTTCTTCCCTCCCCTGCCAAAAAACAAAATAAAAAATAATTCCAATTATAATCAAGAAAGGAATAATTATTACGTTTAATAAAATTTTATTTTTCATATATTTTTTGTCTCCTCTATATTATTTTATCAAAAAATCGCCTTTCTGGCGATTAAAACTATTTTGGCGTAAAAAAAGAAAAATTTCGGGGTATGGAGCGTTCTCCTTGCGGAGAATCTCTGCAAGTGCATTTCTAACGTGAGTTGTGGGACAGCTTTTTTGCCTTTCGGTTAGAAGCTATCTTTTAAGTGAGGATTGCTCTTTGAGCGGAGGTTTCCTCGTACTCTCGCTAAAAATGTCCTTGTATGGGACCCCTGTTTTTTATCCCGCCTTAGGGATAAGTTCAGATGAGCCATAGCCCATCGGACTTAAGTCCTATTAGGACTACCTGTTTGCCTTTAGGAATAGATCCTATAGGGTTAAAACAGAGAGTAGCGGATAACCGCCCGGGATTCAGCCCACTATCCCATCTTTTGAGGGCGAGTTTAATATTAACAAACCAAAAAACCCTGTCAAGTCCTTGTCCAGAGGAAAGCTTGTGGAAAACTTCTTAGTCAATTTTTATCGAAAAACCCTAAAAACAGAAACAACAAAAAAGGGTGTTGAATTTCCAAAACACCCCTAGGGGACTTTTTTCTTAAATAAAAGTTGGGTTTTTAATGTGCTTATCTGAAAAAGATAGTAGTTTCTCCGTAAAAGGTTCTTAGTCCAGAGATACCAAAGGTAATGCCATGGGGCTTGACTTCAATGTTTAGAGAATCGGTTTTATAAAAGGCTCGCTCCATTCCTTCACCTTTCCAGTGGGCAATCAGGAAAAGTTGTCCATTTTCTGTCTTCATTTCTTGAAATACTCCTTCTATCTGAAAGTTAGGCATGGTTTCTTTGTGTATTATTTTGTTACCTTTGAGCCCCTCTTGTCTTGAAAGAACAAGTCCTAGCACTCCCTCGCAATTAATGCTTGAAGCCACCATTTCACCTTCCTCTACCCTTTTGTCAATATTCTTCTTTAAAATGCCTGTCATGGCACAGCCGAAACCTCTTTTATCTACAGTTAAATAGCGACAGGTCTTTTTTCCTTTGCCGGGTTGACAGAATTTTTCTACCTGGTCAGAGTCGGGAAAACTCGAGAAAAGCTCATACAATTCTCCGGTCAATTCTCTTCCTTCCCTAACTAGAAAGATTTTAACAATATTTAAAGTAAAGTCAAGAATAAAAAGGTACACATTGTGTACCTTTAAGGTTAGAGGTTTTTTAAAGGTGCTAAGGTGGTAGGGGGATGTTTTATAGATATTAATGGGATTTTCGCTTTAGCAACTATAGAGTTAGCAATCCCCTGGTTTCGAAATGTTGAAGGAGAATTTTAGCTGCTTCAGAAATTTAGTCCTGGCTCTTGGACTTGTCCTGGAAGAGCTCTTGCGCAAATTTCGCAAGCAACAACCCCCTACCATTTTTATTTTATTTCTAAAGATAAATTCTGTCAAGAAAATAAAATAAAAAACCCAAGAAAATTCTTGGGTCTATTAAAAGATTAAAGAACAATTCTTTCTTAATAAAAGTGGTAACGGTGTTTAGTGAGAGAAAGCTGGCAGAATACCAACGAACCAATAAGCTGTTGCAGCTACTACAGTTATTGCTAAGGCTATTAGAATCCTCTTTGTTATAATCAGATTCACTTCTTTTGAATTTTTCAAAGGTCTTTCTCACCCTTCGTCTGATTTTTAATTATATTTAAAATAATTGTAAATAAAAAAACCTACAAAAAGTAGGTTTTTAGGATTTTTGCAGACCTTGTTTTTTAGAACGGAGTTAGGAAAATAAAATTTTGTCTTTCTCTCCCTTCCTATTTTCTTAGCTGTTTATATTATCAGACTCAGATTGTTTAAGCCGGCAATGACTCTCAATGCTCCTAATACTACGCTATACAAGAACACGGGTAAGACTTTTTGACTGTATTTTTTATATATAAAATGAGTAATAAGTATTGAGATAAAAACAATAACCAGGTCAAGGGGCAACCATAAACTCTTTGCCATTAACCAGATCGTGGTTGGGTTAGTCTCGTAGCTGTGGGGAAAACCTAGAACGTAACGGGTACTCGCCTGATCAAGTACCGTCCCAAAAACAAGGATTATATAGGCTATAATTTCTATATTTATCAAAGAGCTTTACTCTCCAACTTTTCCAATTATAACACATTAATTCAAATTTATCAAGACCCAAGGGCTATCTTGCTTTTTTATTTGGTTTTTCTCTTTTTTTCTGGTAAAATAAAGTAAAGGTCGGGTAACCATTGGGGGAAGGTTTAATCTCGATACTCATTTAAATTTTAAAAAATATGATTTTATCTCTTATTTCACGCTTGGTAAACGGAGTAAAAGAAGGGGTTAAGGCTAGTCTTAAAGGCGTTAGTGATGTCGGAACAGCTATTGTTGGTGTTGTCAGAGAGGTAACTGTCACCACTCTGGAAGAAACTGGCGAATTTCTTTCAAAGGGAGTAGAAGCTACAGCTTCTATTGTAAAAGGAGCCATCTCTGGAGTGGCAGATGTCGGAGCCTCGGTAGTAGGATCAATCAGGGGTATTGTAATGGGCACTGTCAGAGGATTTATGGAAGCAGGAGGTGAAAGAAAGCCTGCTGTCCGCGGTGCAGTATCCCAGGCTATCCATAGTGCCAAAGAATTAGGATTGGATGTGGGAGAGGTCGCAGTAGAGGCAGTAAAGGGCTCAATTGGGGCTGTAAAAGCTGTGGGTGGCGATGTGGTTGAAGCAACAAAAGAAGCGGTCTCGGTAGCCATTGAGGCTGCCAAAGACATTGGGGAAGAAACAGTGGCTGGTGTTAAAGAAGCTCTTTCCAGAAGTATAGAAGGAGCTAAAGACATTATTGAAGCAGCAAAAGAAAAATAAAGACTTTAGCAAGAGATTATTTCTCTTTGAGCCCTCGAGAAAAGCTCGGGGGCTTATTCTTTTTGACAAAATTTAAAAATCAATATAAATTAAAATAGTATTAAAAAGTGAAAAAGAGGAGGTAAGATTGAGTATAACGGTTGTGACCGCTCCCGAGCTGAGAGATTTTAGCGTCAAAATAGCAAACTATCTTCAAAAAGCAGGGTACGATGGTCTCTTTCTGCCTTTCTCAAAAGAACTTAAAGAATATCTAGCCCAGTTTGGCGAAGGAATACCCTATGATTATGTAATGAATGAATTAAAAAAGTCAAAGCTTTTACCGGAACCAATAAAAGCCTGGGAATATAGCGCTGAGCCAATTTTGCGAGCTCTACCTCAAATCAAAAGAATTAATTCAGACCTTCAGGCCTATTGCTATGGCGACCCTTTCTATGAAAAAACTTTAGTCGAAATCTTGGTCGAAAGCACTATTTTAACGCTCAAAAGCTCTATAACAGGGGAAATAGAAACTGAAAAATGGAGAAAACTTCTCCTTCAAGAACACTGGCACAGAAAAGAGGCCCTTCAAAAAGAAATAGAATTTATTGTAGTAAAAGCTGGTCAACATGGAATCAGCGTCTGTGTTTCGGGCTCTAACGGAATCTATATTGCATCAGAACTCGAGGAAGAGGGATATAAAACAAGGGTTACGAGGATTGGGGAAACTTTTTCTCCTACTCCGCTTGATGTTTTAAGAAAAGAAATAAATACTCCAGAGATTTCAGATGAAAGAATAAAAGAATTAGTTCTTTTACACATTAAATACATCAAGGAATATGTACTCCGTTCTCAGAATCCTGATCAGGCTTATCGAAAATGGCATTTGAGTTCAAATAAGTTAAATAAAAAGGTTGAGTAAAAAAATATAACTCAACCTTTTTTTATTAATATTTTATTAAACTTTATGGTCTCCCCCGAATCTTCTCTGACGATTTGCATAATCTCTAAGGGCCTCTTCTAAATCTTTTTCGGTAAAATCAGGCCACAGGGTTTTAGAAAAATACAGTTCAGAATAAGCTGCTTGCCATAAAAGAAAATTGGAAAACCGTCTTTCTCCGCCTGCCCTAATAACTAAATCGGGAGATGGCAGGCCGGCAGTTGAAAGATAATTCTCGAAAAATTTTTCGGTAATTTTTTGAACTGGAATTCTCTTCTTCATGATTTCTCTGACCGCCTGAATAATATCCCATCTACCCCCATAACTGACGGCTAAATTTAAATGAAACTTTTTATTATCTTTAGTTAAATTTTCGACATTGGCAATAACTTTTTTTAGAGATTCAGGCAGTCTTTCTTTTTGGCCAATTATTTTTACCCTCACCCCCTCTCTTTGAAAACTTTTTATTTCTTTCTTATCGGACAATCCTTTCTTAAATAATTCCATCAGATAAATTACTTCTTCTTTAGATCTCTTCCAGTTTTCACTTGAAAAACCAAAAACGGTTAAAATTTTAACCCCTCTTTTCTTGCACCAGCTAAGAAATTCTTTAAATTTTTGTTGGCCTTCTTCGTGACCCCACAGACTGGGTAAACCTCTTTCTCGGGCCCAACGTCGATTACCATCAGGAAACAAAACAATATGATAAGGAATTACGCTGCTCATAATGCTCAATTTTAAGGGGTTCTTTCTCTTTTTGTTCAGCTACAATGAAACCCACGGCAAAAGAAAGCAAGGATATTAAAATAACCCCTATAATCAATATTATATCTTTAAGATAAATTTTGACAAAACTTCTAATTTCTGTTAACATTTTAGGTGTGTAATATGAGGAAAATAGCGAGCCTTAAGGCGAGCGACCTTATTCCGAGTTAACACTATGGCAAAAACTAAAGCTACTGGAACAACTAGATTAGGAAGGGATTCTTTGCCTAAATATTTAGGAGTAAAACTATTTGAAGGACAGAAAGTAAAACCGGGTCAAATCATTATCCGTCAACGGGGCACAAAATTCCTTCCCGGAAAAAATGTCAAACGAGGCAAAGACGATACCCTTTATGCTCTCAAAGAAGGTTTGGTTTTTTTTAGAACAAAAAGAAAAAAGTCTTTCGATAATTCTCAAAGGGTCGTCAAGGTCGTTGGTGTAAAATAGTTAGATTACGAATTTTCAAAGAGTCTTTAAAAATCCCGAGGTGGGATTTTTTATTTTTCCTCAGTAACTATAATTGTTATTTCTGATTCTAAATTATGAGCAAATTTAATTTTAACAGGAAATTCTCCAAGTTCTCGGATTGGCTCTTTTAAATAAATCTGGCTTTTTTTAATATCAAAATCTGCCTTTTTTAGAGCCTCGGAAATTTTCTGAGGAGTGATGGATTCAAAAAGCTGGCCTTTCGGACCCAATTTAACAGGAATGGTAAATTCATGACCATCGATAGCGGTGGCTGCTTTCTGGAATTTTTTCAAATCTTCCTCAATTTTTGCAAGATATTTTTCTTTTTGAGCCTGAAGCCATTTCATTGCTTTTTTGGTAGCGGGTTTTGCCAAACCTTTGGGAATTAAAAAGTTTCTGGCAAAACCTGCTTTCACTATCTTAACATCGTATTTCTTACCTACATTTTCGACATCCTGGAGTAGAATTATTCGCATAAACCTTAAATTATTTTATCTAATTTCTTTCACAATTTCAATAGCTTTATCTAATTGAGGATCTCTATCTTTTTCATAATCTTCTTCGGTTATTTCAACCTCAATATCGGGTGTTAAACCCCGATCGTTAATAAGTTCCCCCTTTGGAGTTAACCAATTAGCTACAGTAATCTTTAGAGAGGAGCCTTCTCTTAATTTTGTCAACTCCTGAACAGAACCTTTACCAAAAGACTTCTCTCCAATAAGCAACACTCCTCGCTGGTCTCGCAGAGCTCCGGCTAAAATCTCAGAACCAGAGGCTGAACCCTCATTGATCAAAATTACCAAGGGGTATTCAACGAAAATAGCCGAGCCATTGACCAGATATTGCCTTTGTGCCTTTTTTTCGCCAAAATCTTCAATGACCACAACCTTACCTCGTTCCAGAAAATAACCTGCGATATCTTGAGCTATCTCTAAATAACCTCCGGGATTATTTCTGAGATCCAAAATAATTTTTTGAACTGGGGAGTTTAACATTTCAATTGCCGCCCTGTTGAAATCTAAACTTGCTTTTTCTGAAAAATGATAAAGTTGCACATAAGCAATATCTCCCTCTATAAGCTGCCACTTAATAGAAGGAATTTCAATTATATCTCTAAGGATTGAAATTTCTTTACTTTGAGCCCATTCTTCTCGATAAATAGTTAAAATAACCCTTGTTCCCTTTGTTCCCCGGATGAGATTAACTGCCTCATCAATGGTCAGGTCAATGGTTAAAACATCATCGATTTTAATAATCTTATCCCCTGCCCTTAAACCAGCCCTCTGAGCTGGTGTTCCTTCAAGGGGAGCTATGACCTGAAGCTGGCCTTTTCTAATCCCAATTTCCATACCTACTCCCTCAAAGGTGCCCTTAACATCTTCAATAAATCTTTTAGTATCTGATGGGTTCAAAAAAATAGTGTGAGGATCTTCTAACGATTGAACCATTCCTGAAATTGCCCCATAAATCATTTCTTGAACGTCTAATTTTTCCGGGTTTACGTAGTTTTCTTCAAGTTTCTGCCAGGCTTCCCAAAAAAGCGAAAAATCAATCTCCTCTGGAGGACAAACTTTACATTGCAATTTTCCATAATAAAAACCTGAACCAAAAGAAACTCCAATCGCAATTACTAAAAAAAGCAAAATTAAATCTTTTTTAAATCTCATAAATTATAGGTTATTTTAACAAATTTTTACTCTTAATCCAATGAGGCGAACAGGTTTTGGGTTTTCCACCAAAAACCTCAAAAGAAACATTTTGGCTGTTCTTTTTAAGACCTCGAAGTCATTGGTGGGTTTTTTTAATGTCTTAGATTTTGTATGTGTCTCAAAGCCGGTAAAGCGGCAAACAATAGTAATTGTTTTAAAAGAAAAATTGTTCTCCATAATGTCCTGATAAACACTTTTAATAATTTTTTCGAGGGTTGCAAAAATAATTTTAGGATTTCTGGTGTCTTTTTGAAAAGTGTGTTCTTTACCGGTGGATTTAACAATTTCCTCGGGAGATACAATTCTCTCATCAATACCGCGGACTCTCTCATAAATGGTCTCCCCTACTTTGCCTAACATATCTAAGAGTTTGGTTTTTGATGGTTTCCTTAATTCTCCAATTGTGTTAATGCCCATTTGTCTAAATTTTTCAGCTGTTTTTGATCCAATGCCCGGTAAATTTTGAATATCCAAAAGTTCTAAAAAATTTTGACTTTTTGAGGGTCTAATTATCAAAAATCCGTTGGGTTTGGCTTTTTCGCAAGCCATTTTGGCTATTAATTTGTTGAGTCCAATTCCAATAGTTGAAGTGAGTTTTTCTTTTCTAAAAATTTCTTTTTTTAATTTTTGGGCTAATTTTTCTGCTTTTTTATAACTTGCTAAAAAACTTATATCCAGATAAGCTTCATCCAGAGAAACTTGTTCCCAGGCTTTTGAATATTTTTTAATTATTTCCATTATCCTTTCTGAAACCTGCTGATAAAGTTCCATATTTACGGGTAAAAATATAGCTTCTGGACAGAGCTCAAAAGCCTTAGAAATCGGTAAGGCAGAATGAATGCCGTATCGGCGGGCTATATAATTGGCTGTAGAAACCACTCCTCTACCTCGTCCTTCCTTGGGATCGGCACCTACCACCACTGGCTTTCCCTTAAATTGTGGGTTTTCTCTTTCTTCAATCTGGGCAAAAAAATAATCCATATCAAGATGTAAAATTATGTTTTTTTTCATGATGGTTGTTGACTATATTAATTTTACCCATAAGCTAAAGAAAGTAAAAAGCGACCGAAGTCGCTTTGCCATTTTTTTGTTCCCCTAAAGGATGAACGACGTTAGAACCTGTTTGATAAATACTTATTGTTCTTCGTATTTTACTTCTTTTGGAAATAACAACTGAAATGGGTAACCTACATAGTTCCTTTTTATAAGTCCACAACCAACGCTTTTAAGAAAATTGACCATTTCTTCTGTAACTTTTTTAGGATCTAATTTTTTATCCTTGCCAATATACTCAATTTCCACAAAATCTCCGAGCCCCTTTACAGAATCTATAGAAAGCTCGTAGTCTTTGTATGTCCAAATTTTCCTTAACTTATTCACTTTCACCATGGGTTTAAAATTAAGAACTTTTAATATCTTTCCTAATTGAGTTATATCTTCTATTTTAGTCTCATATTCATCACAATGATGACTCTTTCCTTCTTTATCAAAATACCAGTTTTTATAGTTGATAGAATATTTGCCACCTGAATCTCTAAGTCTTAACCATTCTTTTACCGGACGAACTCCAATAAAATTACGGTGAGCTGGGGAGAAATACTCATCTATCTGATGTTTTTCCGATTTAAAAATAGCGTTCTTTTCTAAAAATTCTGTTAGGGGTTTGCTATTTTCAATATTAACTTGAATTTCAATTTCAATATCGGTCATATACCTTATCCTAACAAAAAACCGCCCGACCGTCAGGTATGGGGACGATTTTGCGGACGATTTTAGAACCTGTTTGATTTATTAATAAAGTTTTTTATAATCTTCTCGCTGGGAAAGAAAATGGGGATTGGTAAATTATCTAATTTAAACCACCTCCATTCAGTAATTTCGTCGGGCTCCATCACTTTAGGTTCCCCTTCAAAATCTTGACAAAGGAATCCTATTGTAACGAAGTGGGCATCTGTGATAATATCGTTTGTCACGCTTATCATTCTTAAATTTTCTTTTTTTATTTTGATACCGGTTTCTTCAAGAACCTCTCTACAGGCAGCTTCTTCTAAATCCTCCTTAAAATGAAGTTTTCCTCCGGGCATTGTCCATGTTCCTTCGCCATGCAAAAGACTTGAGGCTTTTTCTGGTTCCTCATGTCTTTTTCCAAGAAGAACTTTATTATCATTTAATATCATTACTCCAACCCCAACACCGGGTTTTTTATTTTTTTCACTCATATACCCCATTCTAACAAAAAATCGCCTTGAAGGCGATTTTTCAGAGGATGTCAAAATCTGTTTTAAATAAAAAAATTTTTATATTCTCATTTCGAAGCGGTAGTATTTATGATTGTTGTATATCCCTGGCTTTTCAAGCAAAGAAAATCCTTGTCTCAAATAAAAATCCACAGTTTTGTATTCATAAAAAGAGCAAGCACGTAGAACATTGAATCTTTTCTCTTTCGTAAATTTTTTGGCAAATTCGATTAGCTGTGTACCAACGCCCTCAGACTGGTGATCATTGGTTACCACCAATGTTTCAATGTACATTTTGTCCTTCCGTTGACGAAAACTAATGGCTCCAACCGTCTTTCCCCCTATCTCCGTCAAGAAATATTCTCCATTTTGAATTTGCCGTTCTACTACTCTTTCGGTATTCCAAACAAAATCAGGAATGTTCAAATATAGCAAATTGGTAATTTCCAAAATGTTTTTTTTGTCCTTTGGTTCGGCCTTTCTTAAATTCATAAAACCTGTGATACTTTGCTATTTTTATTCTAACAAAAAACCGCCCGACCGTCAGGTATAGGGGCGATTTTTGATGGGCTTGCACTGAGCTTGCCGAAGCGCTCTCCCTACAAGACGATGCTTGTCCTGAGCATGTCGAAGGGTTAGAACCTGTTTAACCCATTATTTAAATAAATATCTAATTATTCCAATTATTAAATTCACTCTTGGAACGTTCTTCATATATTCTTTATAGCTATCACCAAATTTCTTAATACAAGACTTATCTTCATCTAGGGCAGCTATGTAAAAAATTGTTATAAATGGAATTCCTAAGACTAAAACTAACCAATGCTGGGATATCAGTATAAACGAAAAACCTAATAACATCCCAGCTAGATACTGAGGATGCCTAACAATGGAATAAACGCCAGTCGTAACTAATTTAGTTGTTTTTACAAAACCTTCCCCTTTCGGAACGCCACCTTTCTTTCTAAATGTATAAATTGGAAACCATCCCAGAAAAGCCGATAATATCCACAAAACCATTCCAAATATCTTCAAGGCGAGATTTTCTCCATAGTTGAAATAAAAAATAAAAGCTCCAATCAGAGCTAATCCAAAAATAACCAATACGACATGAAAAATCTGGTGAACGGTACTTGTACTACATTGATTTCCCATTTTACTTAAATTTGTTTTTTTATATAGTTTATTCTACCAAAAAACCGCCTTATTGGCGATAAAGTATAATAAGGAGTAAATCTATCCCGTAGTCGGTCTCGAACCTGTGTTTTAAGGGGAATTCGGACGGTTTTTGAAGGACCTAATTAACGCGTCTCGGTCGGGGCTGTTTTAAGCTAAAATGAGACAAATGAGACACTGCTTAAGGGTATGTCGAAGTGTCTCATTTTAACAGAAAGCCTATTGCTAATTAAAGTTTTTGTTTTCATTTTTTAATATGAAGTATCAGAGGATAATCTCTAACTATTAAGTTTTGGATAACTAAATTTCCATTTTCATTATTTGTTATTATGCTTTGTTGATAGCCATTTAGAACATCAATGCCTGTTACTTCTTGAGCTGAAAAATTAG
>LJNG01000012.1 GCA_001302985.1 Parcubacteria bacterium DG_74_3 | reverse complement strand
AGGGATTAGGAATATAGGTATTAATACCGATATTAGAAGCAAGATAGGAAGAAAGTTCGGGTATTAAGCTTGAACCTCCGCAGAGTAAAATCTTTTTTATTTTTCTTCCACTTTTCTCTTCATAAAAACTAATAAAAGTTTTGATTTCATTTAAAATATCCTGAAGAAAACCTTGTAAAATAAGCATTATCTTTCCCTCTCTCTTTTTTGGATTAAGACCACAATTTCTTTTTAACCCTTCAGCCTTTTCTAAAGATATCTTCAATTTCTCTGAAATAACTCGAGTAAAATCATTACCAGCAATTGGGACAATCGCACTTACCCTGATTAATTCTTCATCAAAAATAGTCAAAACTGTTGTTGTTGTTCCAATGTCTGCAATGAGTACCCCTCCATCTTTAATCATTTCAGCCCCAAAGGCTCGAGTTAAGCTGGCTGATTCTATATCGAAAGCCAGGGGACTCAGTCCCGCATCTTTCAAAACCCCAAGGTATTCATTAACCGTTTCTCTTAATGTTCCCACATATAGAACCTCTTGCCAGTCTTTTTCTTTTTTCGCTATCTGGAAGTCAAAATACAGGTCTTCAGGAGCCAGGGGAATTGTTTTTAAGGCTTCGCTTTCTATGGCACTATATAATTCTTTACCCACAAGATTTGCTGGTAATTTTGAAATATGGAAAAAAGTTTTTGATTCTGGCAAAGAAACAATTACCTGATTTATTTTTAATTTTCTGGGTACGGTATTCCCTATGAGCTTTTTGATTTTTTCTTTTAATTTTTCTTTATTTAGAATCTTTCCGTCTTCTACAATTCCCTTTTCTAACTCAACTCGACCATAAGCTCCCAAATAAATTTTTCCCAGCTTTTTTTCAAGCTCCAGTGCCTCAATTGAATAATCGCTTATGTCTAATCCAAATGCCGGTTTTTTAAATAAGTTGAGCATAGTTTAAAAATCAGCAACTTGTTGCCAAGATTTTATTTCCATATCAGGATTTATTTTACCTATTTCAATTTTAATTTTCCGAGTTTGATTAAAAGTGACTCCAGAAACTTTTATCACGCGATTTTTTTTCCCGCTTCCCTCCAGAGGTTCAATGGTGCATTTTCCATTATCAAAATTTAAAATTTCGTTTCCAGAATAATTTAAATCATTTTTTAATTTCATGAGGGCATCTTCAGCGCAAGCAGTGGTTAAATAAAAAGCTTCCCAGGCCTGATTTTCTTGTAAACCCATATTAGATTCACCGATGCTAAGCAAACTGCTGCTGGTGGCTATCAATAAAGTAAGGGCAGAAACTATAAGTATTGATACTAGAGCAATATAACCATTCCTATTTGCGCAAGGAAATGGTATTTTCTGTTTCAAAAGATACTTCATATTGCTTAAGATTGTTGGGGTTAACGTGTTCAATGGTCATTTGAATTTTAATAGTTCCGGGAGTATCAACATAAGAAACATTAGTAAATTGAAGATTGGTAACTCTTACGCGATCATTGGTTAACTCATAGGGACCGCTTCTCTTTTGAGTAATCATTAACTTTCCGCCTACTACTTCAAATAGAGTTGGATTTAAGCTAGAATCTTGCATTGCCAAAGAAAGAATGATATCTGAATTACCCGGTGTGGGATTATTAATGCCCGAAGCACCCAAAATAGCTTCTGTTATCTTTTCTGTTGCTAATCGACTGTTTTGCTGAACCTCTCTCATGGCTTGAGATTTGATATTTCCATAAATAATTTCCCATCCAAAGTTAAAAGCTACAATCAAAACCCCTGCTACAATGGTTATATAAATTATAAGTTCAATTAAAGTAAAACCTCGATTCATATTATTTGCAACAGCAAACCTTATTAACAGTGCAATCATATTCTCCTAAGTCACCTAATTCATTTTCATCGGGGCAAGCAGCTGGAAGCTTACAACTCCCTCCGGCATAGTCCTTCCATTGACAGCCAATATCGCAGCTTTCAGCAGCCGCAGTAGCTTTCCAATTGGTCAGATAAGTAATAAGGCTAACTTCTTGTGAACGAGCTTCGGTTAATTTCCAGATTATTTGAGAAGTAATTTTTTTTCTGTTAGCATCTATTTCTTCCACAATAATTTTTCTTACCCCATCTCTAAGTTGAGAACTAACTTCTTCTTGATTTCCTTGAAATACCCAATTGCCACCCAAAATTGCTAAACCATACTCACCATTTGTTAAATTCTGCCAATTACTGTCTCGAATAGACCTAACAGCTTCCATTCCCTCTTTAGCTAAAAAAGTGGCTATCATTTTCTCTCTACCTACCCTATCAGATAAATAAACTTCTAATATTAAAGAGCTAATAGCTGAAACTGCTAAAACAAAGATGCCCATTGCAATTAATAGCTCTACTAGAGATTGTCCTGCCTCATGCTTCATACCTCAAAATTAATAATTGACCCTCCCCGCTTCATTAATATTTATAATTTCAGAGCGATTATCAATGATTAAGAAAATATTTCCTGTATTAGATGGAATGCCTTTTAATTTAGTAAAGACCACCTCTGTCAGTCCACCGACTGAAAGGTTATCTGGCAACTCGAAAACTTCGTCCCAAACATTATCTCTGGTATTATAAGAATTTCCCTTGAATAAAACATATTTCTTGCTGTCGTTGGAAATATAAACACCAAAAGAAGAATCTGCTTCCACCGACATTGATTTAAGTTGCGCCCTCCTTAAAGCCTGAACAATGCCATTTTCATAAACATCAAGCTGTCTTGTCTTGTAAAAATTCATAGCAAGGGGTAAAGATACAACTATTAAAAGAGCCAAAATACCAATTACCAGCATTAGCTCTACTAGAGTAAATCCTTTGATTTCAATTCTCAAGGGGTTGTGGTTCTCGCCGAAAGCGAGTTTTTCATAAATGTAAACCGCGGGTGATTTCATAAATAGGGGTAATAATCGCTAAGGCTATAAATCCCACCACTAATCCAATAATCAATAATAAAATGGGTTCCAGAATCGTGGATAGACTTTTGGTAGACCTATCAAGCTCTCCTTCGTAAAAATTACCCACGTATATTAGAGTTTCTTCTAAATTACCGGTTTTTTCTCCCACCCCAACCATTCTCGAAACCATTGAAGGAAAAATTTTCTCTTTTTTCTTTAAGTAATCAGATATTGATTTACCCCTTTTGATTTCTTCCGCCACTCCTTCTAATTCTCTTTGATAAAGCAGGTTTCCTAAAGTGGTTTGGGTTATATTCAGAGCGCTAACTACCGGTACCCCACTTTTTAAAAGAACTCCCAGAGTTCGGCTAAAATGGGCAAGATTAATATCTTTGGTCATTGAACCAATAATGGGAAGTTTTAAAGTAAATTTATGAATTAAGAATTTTACTGGTTTAACTCGAGAAAGTAAGTTTAGAATTACCACCAGGGCTACAATACCAATTAAGATAAATAGACCGTAATTCTGAATGTTTTCTGTAAACCAAATCAATACCCTGGTGGCTAGGGGAAGCGGGATATCAAAGGCTTTAAAAATAGGAATTATTTTTGGTAAAACAAAAAAAATAATCCCAGCACTTAAAACAATTATGGAGATTAAAATAATTGATGGATAAACCATGGCAGCTTTTACTTTGTTTCTCAGTTGATAGCTTTTTTCCAGTTGTAAAGAGAGACGCTCTAAATTTTCCTCTAAGGTCCCTGATTCCTCTCCCACCTTAATTATATTTACATACAAAGTATTAAATACTTGGGGATGACGAGCGAGACTATCAGCTAAAGAATGACCGCTGTTAATACTTCTTATAATCTCATCTAAGATTTTTTTAAATTTTCTACTCCTTGTTTGTTCTCTTATTGTAGCTATCGATTCTCCAAGGGGTAAGCCAACCTTAATCATTAAAGCTAAATGTTGGGCAAAAAGAACTTTATCTAAAAAAGGAATTCCTTCAAAAAAAGGAATTACAAATCCCATTTTTCCCCTTCTCTCAACCGGCCTGATAGATAGTAAAATTAAATCTCTGGCTAATAATATCTTCTTAGCTTCTAAAGAATTTGGGGCTTCCACAATACCGGTTTCTGCTTTCCCGATTTTAGTTCTGGCAATATAAGTAAATTTCATTTTCTTTTTCTTTTTCTTCCTACTAAGTGTTCTTTTATTAACTCTGGTAATTGATTTATTGAAAAGTCTGTTTTGACTAAATAGGCAGCTGCCCCCAAGTCCAATCCCCTCTTTATATCAGACTCTTGCCCCAAATTGGTAAGAATAACAACTGGGATATTCTTGGTCTTCGGATTGAGCTTTATCTCACTTAAAATCTCAAAACCGCTCTTTCGGGGCAAAACTAAATCCAAAAGTACTAAATCTGGTTTTTCCATTAAAACTTTATTTAAACCCTCTTCACTAGAAATAGCCTCGACTACTTCGAACCCTTCTCGTCGTAATTTGTCGCTATAGAGTTTAATTAAAAATTTATCGTCTTCAATAATGAGAATTTTGGTTTTTTTCATAAAATTTAACTTTTTATAGGTAAAGAAAAACAAAAAACACTTCCCTTTCCTTTCTTTGACTTAAACCATATTTTTCCTCCACTTTTCTCTATTATTGCTTTTGAAATAAAAAGTCCGAGACCAGAACCTCGAGTAGCGAGAGCGATTGCTTCTTCGCTTCGATAAAATTTTGTAAAAATTTTATCTTTTTCACCCTCGCTTATTCCTATTCCCGTGTCTTTACAGCAAAAAACAACTTTCTTTCCCTTCTTGAAAAGAGAGACCTTAACCTCTCCTTTTCTTTTGTTGTATGAAATGGCATTGTCAATAAGATTATCTATAACCTGTTTAATTTTGATGGAATCGATATTCAAAAGTGGAAATTCATTTAAAGTTTCAAAAGACAGGTCACAGTTTTTAGCTCGAGCAAGTAAAGAAAATTCTTTCATGCTTTTTTTAATAATCTTTGCCAGATCTGTTGGAGATTTTTTAAATTCTATTCGATTGACCTCAATTATAGTAACATCTAAAAGGTCCCTAACCAAGTCTATCATTTGCCTGGTGTTTTCTAAAACATCTTTTAAATATTCTTTCTGTTGTTTATTTAGTTGACCCAAGTCTTCTGAAAGCAATACTTCAAGATATCCCTTTATTGAAGAAAGAGGGGTTTTCAGTTGATGGGAAACTACTGAAATTATTTCTGCTAATTTGTATTGAGGAGCGTTTTTGAGGAAATATCTCTTTTCCATTTACTTATTCCCGGGTTACCCGAATTATCTCTTCAATGGTTGTTATCCCCGAAACTACTTTTTCTATTCCCTCTTCTAACATAGTGGTCATTCCATTTTTAATAGCTTGGGCTTGAATTTGGTCAGCATTAGCTTTTTCCATAATAAGCGTTCGAATATTGTCTTCCATCTCCAAAACCTCAAAGATGCCGATTCTACCGGAAAGGCCGGTATTAACACAGGCCCTACAGCCCCTACCCCGATAAACTCTAATTTTCTTTTTCCCTTTGAAGAATTTTTCGATTAAATCTTCAGATAAATTCAATTTTCGCAACTCAGTTTTAGTTACTTCATAGCTTTCCCGACATTTCATACATATTTTTCTAACCAATCTTTGGGCAATAATCACATTAACTGATGAAGCAACCAGAAAGGGTTCAATACCCATATCCATTAAACGAGGTAGATTGGTGGCTGCCGTATTAGCATGCATTGTAGATAAAACTAAATGGCCCGTCATTGCTGAATTTATGGCAATGCCAGCGGTTTCTGGGTCTCTTATCTCACCAACCATTATGATATCAGGGTCCTGTCTAACAATTGAACGCAAACCTTTAGCGAAAGTGAGGTTGGTTTTGGGATTAACTTGAATTTGACTTATCCCGGCCACATCATATTCAACCGGGTCCTCAATTGTGCAAATATTTACCTCGGGTCTGTTTAATATTTTTAAAATGGCATAGAGAGTGGTGGTTTTTCCACAACCCGTGGGTCCGGTAGCCAAGACCATTCCATAAGGTTTCCTAATAGCATTTTGAGCTTTTTTAAAATCTCGCTCCGAAAACCCCAGGGTTTCCAAAGTAAATTTCCTCGCTCTTTCTGATAAAAGCCTCATTACTATATTCTCCCCTTCGGTTACCGGAATAATTGAAACTCGGATATCAAATTTTTCTTTTTCGAATTTAACCACAAATTTTCCATCTTGGGCAGCAAGGTGTTCATCAGTTCGCAATTTTGCCAAAACCTTAATTCGGGTAACAATTAAACCATGAAGGTTTTTAGGCAGAGTTAAGACGTTGTGTAAAACTCCATCTATTCTAAATCGAACCTGGATTTGGTTTTCTAAAGGTTCAACATGAATATCTGAAGCCCTATTTTCATAAGCATATTCAATTATGGTATCAACAATTTTAATTATCGGGACATCTTCAGCTTTAATTTTATCTTTCTCAGCTCGCTCAACTTGGGTTTTAATAATTTCCCCAAATGTCTTTTTGAGTTCTTTTCGATAGTATTTCAAAGCATCTCCAATGTCTCTGGGAGTAGCATAATAAGGAATTATTTTTTCCCCAGTCTTTCTTTCTAACCAATCAATCATTTCAAAATTACCAGGATCGGCCAGGGCCACCTCTAAACCTTCTTTGGTTTTATCAAAAACAAGAACCTGCTGGATTTTAGCAACGAGCTCAGGAACAATTTTTATAATCTCTTCGGGAATAACCTCCTTTCTTAAATTAATAAATTTATATCCCAATTCTTCAGCAATTAACTTGCCCAAGTTTTCATCGGCAATCAACTCTCTTTCTACTAAAATTTCCTCTAGGGGCTTATTTTGATTTTCTGCTTCTCTCTTACTCTCTTTAAACTGAGCCTCAGTAATAAAACCGGGTTCCACGAGAATTTTCTTTAGTTTTTCTGGAGATAACTTCATAGAATCGGGAAGTTTTTTATTTCTTAATTATACCAGATGTCCAGAATATCCAAAAGATGCAAACTTAATGAATATTTAAGTTCAAAAAACGCTTTTTGCACGAATGATGAAAAAATTTATTTTTAATTATAATAAAAAAAAGCTGATGTGTTTTTAACACCAGCCATTAGAAACTAAGAGTTTTGTCTTTTTGACCACCAAAGAACGATTGGTCTCCCCGAGTTAACCATCACCGACCTGAGTATCACCTCCGATGGTAGAAGGGCTTAAATCCTTAACCTTAAGGTCTATGAAAAGTGCAACAATTAAAGTAGTCGTGGCAAAGAGTATCAGCTGAAGACTACTCGGAGATAAGGGCCACCAAGTGTAAACATTGGGTAAGGTGTTGCCCTGTAACGGGAAAAATAGTATGTCAAGCCATCCACAATATATGCCAACTACTGAATACATGAGGAACCGCCATGAGCGTAACCTGAAGCTGATTAATATTATGAAGAGAGGAATCAAGAAAACATAGCTGACTATCCAGTATAGATAGAAAATAGGCATATTATGCCGGACATGGAGGTATCTGAGTAAACCCTCTGCAATCAAGATGTCGTAGATGGTAAAAAGGATAACGAAGAAAATGGCTAACAAACTTTTTCGCTCTGTTCTCAATCCCCTATTCGTCTCTTTTTGTTCCTTCGGTTCTATCTTCTCAGTATCCCATTCTTTCTTTTCCATTTTTTATCTCCTTTTTGTACTATCTATCTTACTACAGACTAAAAAAATCTGTCAATGATAAATTTTTCTCCAACTAAGCGCGATATTAAAATTATTAAACCGAAAATTTACTAATTAAAAAAGAGGAGAGATTAATAAATGGAGGATACTGGCGAGGTCTGCCAGTATGCCTCTCTGGGATCTACGTCTACTCCTCTAAAACACAGGCTTTCTCCCTTTTTCAAAAGAAGAATTTTGCATTTTTTGAAGCCGATGTCTCTTGTTTCGCAGGAAACTGTTCTTGTGCCATCTTCTTCTGGCAGTTCGAATTTATACTCAGAACCACTTTGAGTGATGACGGTTATTGCTTTTTTAAGGAACTGCTCTGGAACGCCTGGCGGTTTAACGCCCAATGGAAGTGGGTGTTTTCCTTCCTCCTTTCGTTTTGCTCTCCGATCGTAGCAAAAAACGCAAAGAGGAATGAATGGTCCTTCCGTATCTTGGGCTCCTGGCACCAGACTGCTTTGTCGGGTGGCCATATTGCAGCCTGCAACACCACAGTCAGCACATACTTCTTCTGCTCTCCATCCCAAACGAGTGTCGGGTCCCACCATATTGTTCACCTAAATAAAACTACATAAAAAATGAGAATTTGTCAATAATAATCAATTCAATTGATATCTACCAAAAAATTGTTCTTCTTGGCAATGAAATAAAAAAAAGCGGTTTGGTATTATCGCCCCGCCTTGGGTATATAATTTATTTGTATATATGGGCATTAATCGATAAAGAACGGAGGATTGGAGACTCTTCAGCTAAAGGAACTTCAAGTTGCCACAGAAAGCACAATACTGCATCTATACCACCTTTTTTAGCCAGAAAAGCCATGTCTTCATTGGTGTAAGTGTTAGGAAAGATTTCTTTTGCTTCTTGCCAGAAATCAGAAAGGTCTATATTGGTTGGTAGTGCTGACTGTCTTTCGCCAACAGCAAGGTGGGCCTCACGATCGCCCCGGGCAAATCCCTGAGCAATTTCATCGCCCAGCCCCAGAACTTTTGAAATGAAAGCTAATCCAACCTTATCTTTTTGCTTAACAGTAGCTGTTTTTCTTTGGGAAAACCAGAGATCAGAAAAATGTTGTGCCCTTTTATCTTCGAAACGATACGGATTCTCTTTTGGTGTCTTTTCTATGGCCTCCTCTCTCTGTATTTTCCTTATCTGCATTGAGACTGCGTCTGCAGGAATACCCTCCCTTAATCCTTTAAAAAATTTCTCTCTCTTACTCATTCTTTTTTGCTCCTATTTTGTTCTGTCAAGTTGCTATTTTTATTCTATTAAATTGTAAATTAAAATCAACCCCAAGAAACAAAAACTGAGAGGAAAACTCTCGGGTAGACGGCTCGGTCTCTCGAACCGCGCTCAAACTGGTTGCGGAGCCCGAACGCTATTAGAACCTATTTTATAAATACAAAAAAAACATTTTGAGATGCCAACTCTAACCGTATTGTGATTTTTCTTATGCTCCGCTACTCACTTATCCGTAAAATTGTCTGGGTTTTTCCTCGGGCTTAAACACTAGAACCCCGGCCGCTGCTAATAACTTTCCGGTTAGGCTTATTATATCAAGAAGGAATGTACCCCTAGCAGTTTTAACAAAATTGTGGGACGGTCCTGAAATAATTATTAGGAGAATACCCACACCAATAAGCCAAGCACGGGTTCGTAAAACTCCTTTAACTTCACCTTTTATTGCTTCACGCAAAAAGATAACCGCAGTTACGCCCCAACCCATTGCAAGAGCAAGCCCTAGTGGAGGTAGTGCGATCAAGGGCCCATTCATCAAGGTAAATCTTTCTTCCATATTATATTCAGGAAGAAAGGGAGTCATAATCAGAATAATTGCATTAATTATTCCAAAAAAGATAATAAGTCCAATTCCAAGTTTCTGCCGTTTTGGCCAATACAAAGAAGCAGGAATCACAAATGCATATGCGCTAGCTAATATAAGAAAGAAGTGGCTAATGATATATCCCCATCTCATCGCTTGTGGAAATAAATCTTCTTTTCCGAATATAATGTATAGGTGAGGAGCTGCCCTTAACAACTCAAAAACGCCCCATAAAAAGAATGCCATCATGAATGAGTTAAGAAGTTTGTCTGTCTTTCCACCTTTTAAGTAGTTTTTTTGCACCCTAAGAGCGATCAGAAAAAAAACTAATCCATAAAAGAAGTGAAGAAAATCGATACTGAGTAAGAGATTAAGTAAATTCATTGTTCCTTTATATTAATTTTTATTTTGATCGACCTTTATTTTAATATTGTAACACAATAAAAAGCCCGAGAAAACTCTCGGGCAAAGCATCGTCCAGATGCTCGTACTGATCTTGTAGAAGGGCTGCAGGGCCCTCCTTCGCTCTTCGAGCTTCGGACGGGCGCAAACCCGCATCACTCACTATGTTCGTGCTGCGGGGCTTGGATTCGAACCAAGATTGACTCCTTCAAAGGGAGCTGTCCTACCGTTAGACGACCCCGCAGAGCTCTATAATGGCTAATTCTAAGGGTAATTGAGTAATTGGTGAATACTTTATTTTATTGGCAGCTGTTAAAAATAGATGGATGGCTTTTTCCAGATCGGTTTTTTCGAAATTTGTCATTTGTTTTTGAAGTTTCTGAAATTCTTCTTTGGTTAAACCTGCTAAAATTGGATTTTTATTCTCTTTAATTTCCATTATCCTTAAAATCAAGCCCTGCCTTAAATAATTAATCAAAGTTTTGGTAAATTCTTGAAGGTCCATGCCCTTTTCTGAAATATCATTTATGAAATTAATGGCATCTGCTGCTTTTTTTTGAGAGAGGAAATCAACAAATTGGCTTACGAGTCTTACTTCTACTATCCCCAACAAATCTTTAATATCTTCAATCCTAATATCTTTTTTTGAACCACCAGCAAAGGTTAAAGCCTGGTCTAATATACTTTCGCCGTCTCTAATTGAACCTGAAGAATTGAGGGCGATAAGTTCCAGGGCTGTCTTTTCAATTTTAACATCCTCTTTTTTGACAATGATTTCTAATTTTTTTGTGATTTCTGGAACTGTTAATTTCCGGAAATCAAATCTTTGACACCTTGAAAGAATGGTTGGTATCATTTTGTGAATTTCGGTCGTGGCCAAAATAAAAATTGCATGAGAGGGTGGTTCTTCTAAGGTTTTTAAAAGGGCATTGGCTGCTTCTTTTGTTAATTGATGGCTCTCGTCGATTATAAATACTTTGTGTTTGGATTTAGCAGGAACAAATTTTATTCCATCGCGCAGCTCTCTCATTTCATCAATTCCTCGGTGGGAAGCTGCGTCAATTTCGATTAAATCCAGCGAGCGGTCTCCCATAATTTCCAGACAGGAAGAACATTGATTGCAGGGCTCAAAGGTTTTTTCTTTGCGATTCTGACAATTTACTGCTTTGGCAACCAGTCTGGCTAAGGTTGTTTTTCCTGTTCCTCGGGGACCGGAAAACAAATAAGCATGGGAAATCATTCCCGAAGAAATAGCATTGGTAATTGTTTTAATTATGTGTTCTTGACCGATAAACTCGGAAAAAGTGCTTGGTCGATATTTTCTATATAAAACTAGATTAACCATGCCTCTTTATTTCTTAAAAACAACAAACTTATAACCCAAAAAATTCCAGGCAAAACCACAGAAAACCGCCATCATTGCTCCAAAATAAGCCCAGAGTCTTTCTGATATCCCAAACTGGGGACCTACTATATTAACAACGAAAGAGGAAACTCCCAGGTGAATTAGAAGACCCCCAAGGGTTATTAAATAAAACTGAGAGGTTTCTTTGAGAGCTTCTTTTATTTCTCGCTTTTCAAATGTCCAAAATTTATTCCAAAAATAAGAATTTATTGTGGCTAAACCAAAAGAGATTCCCTTAAATAAAACGTAGGGAAAACCAGCAAAAATTCTAAAGGTTTCCATCAGAAAAGTCAATATTCCAAGGTCAATAAAAGTATTTAAAATTCCGACCAAAAAAGATTTACCCGCTTGAAAGAAAACTGGTATTTTTTCTTCAAAAAGAGAAACAACAAAAATTCCCAAAATGGAAAAAACTGGCAAAATTATAGGCAAGAAACCAGTTAATTTCAAAAGCGGAGCAGGAACTTCTAATAACCCTAAAACCAGAAGGAAAATTAGCGCACAGGCCTCTCCTATTATAAAAGCTGCTAAAATGTCTTTCTTTTTCATTAATCTATATTAACAGAACGCGAAGATATTGACAAGAATTGGTTAGATTGTTAATCTAAAAATCAGACCATGAATTACGGGAATTTTACAATAATTTGCTGCAATTGTTGCGCCTCTTTTAAGGAAGAGACCAGTTAGATTAGAATCTAGAAAGTAGAATCTAGAAAATAGAAACCCTGGCCTTTTCCCAAAAGAGGCCTTTTAATTTTATGAAAAACATTTTTGATGCCGTTGGTAATAATCCTTACAGGGGTGAAAGATATTTGAATGAAAAGTTCTTTATTTAAAAAAAGAGCGATATTTTCGCTCTTTAAAGGGTTTTGATGAGGAATGCATCAAATTTATTGTGGTTTTGGGGATAATTCAAGGTCTTGACTAACTTCATCTAGAAGTAAAGAATCAGGGGGTTTGGCTTTTTTATCTTTTACATTAATATCAAGGTTTAGTTTTTCTACCAATTGTCTATGGCGATTACTGAAAGTGGCACTCGATACACCAGATATTTTTACTATCCTGGCTCCGGCATTTTTCTCGTTGTCTTCGAGACAGGCAACATATAAAGCAATTAGTGCTAATACTCGAGTCTCATAGCTTACAGCAATGCTTTTTTCTTGGGCCTCGTAAAGGATCTGGAACGCTCTTTCTCGAGTCTGCATGGGAAGGTCAAGGGTTCGTCCCACCTCTTGAATATAATCTTGAATATCATCGGTGATTTTGAACTTTCTACTCCTTAAATTAACATCCAGTTTTAGTTCTTCTACCAACTGTTTGTAGCGATTTCTGACGGTTACTTCGGTAACACCTGATTCTTTGGCTATGTCTTTCTGGGTTCTATTTTCTTTATTCTCGGTACAGGCAATATATAGGGTAGCTGCAGCTTGTCCCCGCGGGTCTTTGCCTGCGGTAATGCCTTTTTTTTGAGCTTCCTGAAGTATCTGAAGCGCTCTTTCTTGTGTTTTTTGAGAAAGCCCAAGATTTCCCCCAACTTTCTGGATATAAATTGATTGCTCGTGAACAGGTAATCGAAGTCCGAGTCGTCTTAGCAAGAAGCGAACATCACGACCAACACCCTTCTTATCGATTGGACTTTTTTCTGATATAGCAGCCAGACTTCTGGGTATTTGATATTTTCTGCAGGCAATGAAGAGAGAAGCAGCTACAATACTCCTAATTGCTCTTCCTCGAATCAATCTTCTCTTCAGAACATTTAGATAGATACGCATGGCCTCTTCTCTTATTATGGCTGGAACGTGAAGTAGAGAGCAAAGACGGTCAAGTTCAGCCTTGGCTAAATTAAGGTTTCTTTGACTTGCCGCAGATGAGCGCAATTGCAGTCTTCGTAAACGATACATTTTGAGACGTTCGGAAGAAGAAATTTTTCTTCCAAAAGCATCTCTGTCACGAGGATTTATAAGTCTAAAAGAATCAGTTTTTGGTGAAACACGGGTTCTCTTCTGTATCTCTCTTGGGGTAAAGGCTCGCCACTCAGGACCCCTGCTTAATTCTCGTGATATGACATAACCACAAAAACTACAAACAACTTCGCCACTCCGATGATCGCGAATTAAAACTTGATTGCCACACTCCGGGCATTCCTCTCTTTTCGGGGAAATATTCCTCCGACTCATCTCTATCCCCCATACTTTTAAAGGAACAAGAATTTAGAGACAATCTCGAAAGATTGTCAATTGCTATTAAAATCATAACATAAGTTGAGGTTTTGTCAAAACTGTAGCTAAAAAATTAAAAATTTAGTAAAATTAAGGAAGTCTATGTTAAAACTATATAATACTCTATCTCGAAAAAAAGAAGTTTTTAAGCCACGAAACCCTCCCGGGGTTACAATGTATGTTTGTGGTCCAACCGTTTATGGACCGGGCCATGTGGGTCACGCAAAAACCTACGTTGCTTTTGATATCATCAGAAGATATCTAGAATATAAGGATTTCAAGGTAAGGTACATAATGAATATTACCGATATTCATGACGACATATTTAAAGCCATGAAGAGAGAGAGGGTTTCTCTGTTAGTTTTAACCAACAAATACACTAACCTTTTTTTGAAAGAACAGAGACTTCTGGGAATTAAGAAGGCAGATGTTTATCCTCGAGTAACGAACAATATAAAAGAAATAATCGATTTTGTAAAAACATTGATTAAAAAAGGTTTTGGCTATCAACAGGCAGATTCAATTTATTTTGATGTCTCTAAATTTAAAGATTATGGTAGGCTTTCCCGCATAAAAATAGAAAAGGCTATCACTGGTACCCGGGTAGAAACCGATAAATATGAGAAAAAAGAAGCTACTGATTTTGCTTTATGGAAAGGAAAAAAACCAGGAGAGCCCTTTTGGCCTAGCCCCTGGGGAAAAGGAAGACCTGGCTGGCACATTGAATGTTCGGTAATGTCTCAAAAACACTTAGGAAAACAAATTGATGTTCATGGTGGAGCCAAAGACCTTATTTTTCCTCATCACGAAAATGAAATCGCTCAATCCGAAGCAGCTACTGGCAAAAAACCTTTTGTGAAATATTGGATACACTCAGGACTTTTAACCATTAACGGACAGAAAATGTCAAAATCTCTTGGCAACTATATTGAAATAACTCAAGCCCTAAAAGATTGGCCAGCTCGAGTAATGCGCCTTTTCGTGGCTAATTCTCATTATCGTTCTCCTCAAGATTGGACTAAAAAAACCCTAAGCCAAGCTCAAAAAGAAATAAAAAGAATTGATGAATTTATTAATAAATTAAATGACGTTGAGCACGCAGATAGAAAACTAAAAACAAAGAAAATAACTGAAAATTTAATCCCCCAAACTAAAAAAGCGTTTGAAAGAGAAATGGATAATGATTTTAATACCCCCAAAGCTTTAGCCGTCGTATTTCGATTAGTCAACAGAGGTAATGCTCTAATTGACAAAGAAAAAATAGCTCCGGCTGATGCCAGAGATATTTTGGGTTTTTTGAGAGAAATTGATAAAGTTTTTGGTTTTATTTTCTGGGGTAAAGAAAAGATTTCAAAAATCCCCTCTTTTGTTCAAAAATTAATTGAAGAAAGAGAGCAGGCTCGCCAGAAAAAAGATTGGAAATTAGCGGATAAGATTAGAAAAAAAATTAAAAAAGCAGGATTTTTGATTGAGGATACCAGAGAAGGACCGAAAATTAAAAAACTATAAACCCTGTTTTTTTCTTTGACAGAACCGATAAAAATCTAAAACCTGGTCGCAGATTCTATCCCAGGAATATTTTTGAGCATCTTTTTGTCCCCATTCCCCCATTTTCTTTCGTAAATGGGGTTTTTTAATTAAAATTTCAATTTTTTGAACTAAGGCCCTGTAATCTTTGGGGGGAACCAGAAATGCTCCTCTTTTTTTCTTGAGCAATTCTTTGTAGCCCTGATTGGCAAAAGCCACTACCGGAACACCAGAAGCCATGGCTTCCAATAAAACCATACCAAAACTTTCTCCAAAAATAGCCGGACTGACAAAAATATCTGCCGTTGTATAGTAAGGAGAAACTTCCCCATGCTTTCCCTCTCCTTCAAAATAAACTTCTTTTAACTGATTTTCTTTGGTAAATTTGATACAATCTCTTCTTAATTCTCCCTCACCAACAATAATTAATCTAAGATTGGGAAATTTTTTCTCCAAAATCTTAAAGGCTTTTAATAAATAGATTAGACCCTTTCTTTCTTCAATTCGTCCCAAAAATAAAATATTGATTTTATCATCAAGAAATCTTTTTATTTTTGGGACCCGAGGATTAAATTCTTTTAAATCTATTCCGTTGGGAATAATTTTTTTAGGACATTTAAAATCTTTAAAATATTTTAAGATTGGTTCAGAAACCCCAATAATACCATCAATTTCCCAATTAGTTATGGCTTTAATGGGATAAAAAATTTGAGGAAAAAGTCTCAAAATGTTATTTGCTTCAAGGTTGGCATGAAATGTTAAAATATTTAGAGATTTTGAAGCTTCCAAAATTTGCCCGGCCAGGGGAAAACCAAAATTATGGAAATGCAGAATGTCAAATTTTTCTTCCCTCAAGGTTTTTTCAATAGATATGGGATTGAAGCTAACACAAAAATCTCCCTGGGTTCCAGCGAAGGTAACCGGAAAGGAACGTCCTAAAAGTAAAACGTCGGGGCCATAATTTTCTATCCTCTTTCTTCTTGGGACTATGATTTTTGATTGAACACCTCTTTTTTTAAACTCTTTCTTTAAGCTCAAAATATGTCTTTTAACTCCACCCTGATAAAAAAAAGAGTGAAAAGAAACAAGTCCTACTTTCATGTTAATTTAATAAGATTTTAGCAAATTTTTAAAATCTCTGCGAATTTTAGTAAAAATTTAGGGTCTTGCCAACCTTTTCTTTTTTGTGCTAAATTAAGATGTATGGCCAATGAGCTACCCGAAAAATTACCTCCTCAGAGCATTGAAGCTGAAAGGTCTTTGTTGGGATGTTTGATGATTGATAAAAATGCCATTACCAGAGTGGCTGATTTTTTACAATCTGGAGATTTTTATCGAGCACCGCATCAGGAAATTTATCAGGCAGCTTTAGATTTATTTGAAAGAGGAGAGCCCATTGACCTACTTTCTCTTTCCAATCGAATTAAAGAACGAGGCAAATTAGAAGAAATAGGGGGAGTGGGTTTCTTGACCGAATTGGTTAATTCCGTTCCTACTGCTCGCCATGTTTTCAATTATGCTCAAATTGTTCAGCGAAAGAGAATTTTAAGAGATTTAATTGAGGCATCGAGCGAAATTGAACTTCTGGGCCACAATGAAACCGATGATATAGATATGATTTTAGACAAGGCAGAAAGAAGAATTTTTAACATTGCTCAAAAGAATCTAAGTCAAAATTTCTTACCCGTCAAAGTGTCTTTAGAAGAAGCTTTTGAAAGAATTGACAGAATATCTAAACATCAGAGTGGTATTCGGGGTTTGCCCACAGGTTTCACCGCCTTAGATAATATTCTGGGTGGGCTCCAGAGGTCTGACATGATAATTTTGGCTTCCAGGCCAGCTATGGGAAAAAGCAGCTTAGCCCTCAATATTGCATCCCATGTTGCCATTGCAGAGGGAATACCAATTGGAATGTTTTCCCTAGAAATGTCTCGAGACCAAGTAGTGGATAGATTAATTTCAACCATAGCCAATGTTGATTTGTGGAGATTAAGAACGGGCAGACTTTCAGCAGAAGGAGAAGATGACGATTTTTCAAGAATTCGACAAGCCCTGGATATTTTAGCCAAAGCCCCATTTTATATTGACGACACCCCCTCTTTAAATATTTTACAGATGAGAGCTATGGCTAGAAGATTACAAGCTCAAATAGGATTGGGCTTAATCATTGTTGATTATTTGCAATTAATGGAACCCAGGAATCCCAGAGATTCAGTGGTTCAACAAGTTACTGAAATTTCTCGCGCCTTAAAAACCCTAGCCAGAGAACTCAACGTTCCGGTTCTAGCCATTTCTCAATTATCTCGAGCAGTTGAACAAAGGTCACCCCAGATTCCAAGATTAGCTGATTTAAGGGAGTCGGGGTCTCTGGAACAAGATTCAGATGTGGTCCTTTTCATTTACCGGGAAGATAGATATCGTTCAGATACTGCTCGAAAAAACATAGCCGATATAATGATTGCTAAACATCGTAACGGTCCAGTCGGTAAAGTAGAGCTTTATTTTGACGAAAGTAGGGTCACTTTCCGTAATTTAGAAAGGCGATTTGAAGAGTAGTAACAATTTGGAATGTTTCTTTTTAAGTTCTATTTTCTAAATTCTATATTCTTTTCTTAATGTATCCTCCTTCAATTCAAAAACTCATTGATTTATTTGCTCAGTTTCCCACGATTGGGCCCAGAACTGCTGCCCGATTTGTTTTTTATTTAAGGAAACAAAAAAAAGAAGAGGTTGATAAATTAATAAAAGCTATAGAAGATTTAAAGAAAAACGTCAGGGTTTGTTCTTTCTGTTTTAATACGTTTGAGGGTGAAGGCGATCTTTGTGAGCTTTGCACAAATCCTGGCCGGGACAAAACCTTACTTTGTATTGTTGAAAACGAAACTGATTTAATTGCTATCGAAAAAACAAAAAAATATGAAGGTCTCTATTTTATATTAGGAGGAACGGTTTCTAGTCTAAGAAAAAAAGATATAAAACAATTGAGAACAAAAGAACTCGTTAAAAGAATGAAGCAAAATCCTGGGATTGAAGAAATTATTATTGCTACCAATCCAACAGCAGAGGGCGAAGCCACTGCCTTATATCTGGAAAGAGCTCTGAAAAATCTTAATAAAAAAATAACGCGTTTGGGTAGGGGTTTGCCCGCAGGAGGAGAGTTAGAATACGCCGACCAAGAAACCATAAAAAGTGCCTTAGAAAAAAGGTCTTGATTCCTGATATTTTTCAATTTTTAAATTAAAAAGGGGAAGGTTATCCCCTATTTTTATTTTTGCGAGGTTTTTGTAGAAACCAACCTTTATCGGTGCCGAGTTGCCATTCTGTTTCGGGATAAAATATAGACTGAAAAGCCGTCCAAAAAACCGATATAGTAAAGATAGATAAGGTAAGTAGCGCAAACAGTAATCCCATCAATTCTGGTCACCGCTTTTTGTAAATGTGCTTCTCTTTTTCGAACTAATAAACGATTATTGGCTCGAAAAAAAGAAGGGAAGATGGAAGGATTTAAGTGCCGAGTAATTGTTTTCCAAGCTCTCGGTCCCCCAATGACAGTAATTGTTCTTTTAGTTTTTTTAATGATTTCCTTGTAACTTCTGAGGGTTTTTCTATTAGGCCTCCCTTGACAAGAAAGGCAAGTATTAGTAAGCATTCACCGAATTCTGCTAAGGGGTCTTTAAGGTATCCGGTTAGAAACTGGCTTTGTTGTGGTGAAAGACTATCTAGTTCTTTATTATCTAAGACAACCATTATATAGTTTTTGCTAATTGTGTCGAGAAAGCCCGTTTCTTCAGCTACAACTGTTTCATCGACACCAAATCTAAGTATAAAACTAGACCGATCTAATGAAGCTTTAACTTTTATTTTTCTTCACTCCCCTTTTTGTTTGGAAAGATCTGTTTATATTATACACCTAAATAAAAAATTTGTCAATTAATGACAGATTTTTATCTTGTGCGGGAAGACTTCCCGAACAATTTTATTTGCTGGTTTCGATTTTTATTATTTCTACTTCGGTAAAGGGTTGTCGGTGTCCTTGCTTGACCTTATAACGGGTTTTGGATTTATATTTAAGAACAATTACCTTCTTGCCCTTTTTCTGGGAAAGCACCTTGCCAGTAACCTTAACTCCTTTTACCAGCGGGGTTCCAATTTCTATTTTGTTTCCTTTTTCCAAAAGCAAAACCTCACGAAAAATTATTTCTTTTCCTTCTTCAGCGTCTATTTTTTCAATTTTTATTTTTTGACCGGGTGATACCAAATATTGTTTACCACCTGTTTTGATTACAGCTAAAGCCATGTTTTTATTTATGGTTTATTTAATTTCTTTGTTTCTTTGGGTTGTTTAATTTGAAGCTCACTTAAAGAAGACCTAATTTTACTAATCATTTGTTTGTAATCTGAATAAGCATTGGAAACCATGGTTGTTCCTCGATAAATTTTATTTTCCAGAATATTTTCCATTTCATCAAGATTTCTGGAAATGCCGATTAAATGATTTTGAAGATTCTCCATATCAATAGATATAGCATATTGAAGATGAAGTCGATACATGTAAAGAAGCAAGGGTAAGACCATTGAATAGGGCATCAAAATCACATCGTTTTCTCTCGCCCTTAAGTGAGCTTCCCGACAAATGCTATAGACAGAATCAGGTACCGCAGCTACTGCCTGAGACCAGGTAACCCTGGGGTCTATATATTGTTTGACTTCTTTGATTCTTTTAATGGTTTCCTTCTCAATCTCTGAAGCAATCTCTTTTCTTTTTTTAGGAGAGGTTTCTTTTTCTAATTCTAATAGTAAATTACCGGCTGGCCATTTAGAATCGATGGGTATTCTTTTATTGTTGGGTAAAACCAGGGAAAACTCTACGGTTTTTCCACCAACAGTAAAATTTGTCTCTATCATTTCTGGTGGCAATTTTTTAAATGTTTCTCTTAAAATTTCTTCACCTGATATTCCTTTAGCTGAGGTACCTGCAATAATTTCATCGACCCTTTTTATTCTTTCTAAAAATTCAGTTTCTTTTTCTTGCCTGACCTGGTCAGCCCTTTTGAGATCTTCCAGTAAGCTTTTTGTTTTTTCAACTCCATTTTTTAAATGGTCTTGAAGTTGAGTACCCAGGAGCAATTTTTCTTTAATTTCTTGAATGTCCTGGGCTTGCTGTGAGTTCATCTGGCCCTGCTGACCCAGTTTTTCGCTTATTTGTGATATAAAACGAATTAAAAGCAAAAAAACACCAACAAGAATCAAAAGTATTATAAAAGTTAGATAGTCCATTGAATTTACCCAATGAAGCAATTTTAACAGATTAATGTTATCGAGTCAAAGATACCTCGCAAAGAACAAAAAGGATGTAAATTGAAAGCAAGAATACTGCTTCTCTTTTAGTAATTTTGCGGTCGGTTCGGACAAAAAAGAGGAAAAATAGAGCTGAAATTATTAGAAAAAAACGACCTATAGCAAAGGGGGTAAAGTCAATTATTTTAATCGGACAAATTAGAGCTACGATTCCCAGGACCAAGGTAGCAGGCATTATAACAGCCCCCATTAAATTACCTAAAATCATCCAGGTGTCTCCTGCCTTAGCGCAAGCAATGGCAAAGTAAATTTCGGGAATAGCATTTCCTAAGCCAACAAGCAAAATTCCAATTAAAGAAAGGGGTAAATTTAAATTTTTAGCGAAAAAAGAAGCTGACATGATAATTCCTTCTGCCGATAAAAGCAAAAACGCAATTCCCAATAATATTTTTCCTATATCTTTCAAAAAAAGTCGAAAACTCTTAACAATAGATATTTTTTGAGCGTCGTAAACTCTGGTAAATCTCTCTTTTTTTGAGAAAAGCCAGGCAGAATAAAGACCAAAACCACCCATTAATACAATTCCATCTCCCCTACCCAAAATTCCGTCTAAGATTAAAAGTAAAGGCAAAATAGCAATTAAGATAGTAAATAATGAAGTTATTTGAACCGTTCGGCTTTCAGCTGGAATTTGTTTGGCAACAAAGGCGGCTAAGGCCACAGCAATGGTTAAATCAATCACGTTTCCACCAACAATATCTCCAAAAGAAAGTTGAGGAATTCCGTGGAGGGCAGAGGAAATGCCGACAAAAAGATTGGGTATTGAAGCGGCAAAAGCCATTACAAAAAAGGCTACTACAAATTCTCGCCAGTTTAAAAATTGAGCTATTCGCGTTAGAGCCGTAACCAATTCTTTTCCGGCCCAAAAAAGCATTAAGCAGGAAATAATAAAAATAAAAATATATAAAATCATGATGTTTGTTTTGTGGTTATAAAATAATATTTGGTAATTTCAATTAAAATCATCTCAATCATACCTAGCCCAAGAATAATCAACCAATCGTTTGGTTTGAGAGGTACCGTATTTAAAAAACGTTGAAGGGGAGGAGCGTAGAGAGCTAAAACTAACATGAAAATTCCAAAAATGATTGCCCAATTTAAAAACCTATTAGAAAGAGGATTAATATGCCATAGATTCTTCCTTAAACTTTTACAAGCAAGAGCAACATAAAAAGTATCAATGGAAAGACCGGCAAAAATCATTGTTCGAATGTAATCTATTTTCCCTACACCAAATTTATTGAGCAGCCAGAAAAAGAGCCCCAAAAGAAAAATGTCATCAATAAGACCTGCAATTAAAATAAGAGCTTTCATTTCTTTTGTTAATAGAGAGATGTCATGACTTCCGGGTTTTCTTTGCATTAAATCATCTTCCTTGGGCTCGAAAGCTAAGGCGATGTCTGGAAAGCCATCTTCAATTAAGTTGGTCCAGAGGATTTGAAGAGCGGTAATGGGCAAAATCCAGACATGATTTGTTAACAAGGCAATAATCATTGAGCCACCAATCAAAAATACTTCACTAAAACTATCAAAAAGCAAATAAGTAATTACTTTTTGAATATTATCAACAATTGCCCGTCCTTCTTCTACTGCAGCAACAATAATTGAAAAACTATCGTTTAACAAAATTAAATCCGATGTTTCTTTGGCTACTTCGGTACCTGAACCCAATGCCACCCCGATATCTGCTTTTTTTAGAGCCGGGGCATCGTTGATGCCATCTCCTGTCATAGCTACCACCTCTCCCCTTTCTTGCCAGGCTTCAACAATTCTCATTTTATGCTTTGGTTCCACCCTGGAATAAATTTTAATTCTATCTAATATTCTTTCAAAATCGGCATCAGACATATTGTCTAAATCTTTTCCTTCTAAAATATTTTCTTTTTTTATTTTAAAACCGAGTTCTTCGGCAACCGCTTTGGCTGTTAACTTATGGTCACCAGTTACAATAATGGGCCTTATTCCCGCTTGCCTACAAATTTTAATTGCTCCTTTTACTTCCTTACGAATAGGGTCTTTTAGGGTAATAAATCCAAGAAAAGTCAAATTATTTAACTCTTCTTCAATTTTTATTTTTTTGTTTTTAATTTTTAATTTTTTATGGGCCGATGCTACCACCCTCAAGCCCTTTTGAGCTAACATATCTAATTGTTTTTCTAGTCTTTCTTCTTCTTCTTTCTTAAAGATGCAAATTTCTAAAATTTTCTCTGGAGCTCCGCAAATATATAATTTTTTTTCTCCATTTTCTTGATATATTGCAACTGCGAACTTATTTATAGGATTAAAAGGAAGTTCGGCAAGTTTTTGCTTTTCAAATTCTTTTTTCTTGTTAATTCCGGCTTTGATGCCTGCTTCTAAAAGCGCTCTATCAGTAGGTCGTCCCCTCAAAATCCAATTTTCTTCTGACTCCTTAGGATTTTCAATAAAAGCTTCTGATGTTAAGGCAGCTGCCTTTAAGGACAAAAACTTATCTCCGATTATTTCGCTTACTTTCATTTTCCCTTCGGTTAAGGTGGCGGTTTTATCGGTACAAATTATGCTGGTGCTCCCAAGGGTCTCCGTAGACACCAATTTCCTTACTAAGCCCTGCTTTTTTAATATTCTTTGCATTCCCAGGGCCAAAATTACGGTTATACATACTGGCAATCCTTCGGGAATAGCAGCTACAGCTACAGCTACTGCCGTTTCAAACATTTTTATTGGCTCTCTTCCGATTGCCATTCCTTCGAGAAAAATTACAAAACATATCACTCCGATAATTATTCCCACAAATCTTGAAAAGTTGGCTATCTTCCTTTGATATGGCGTTTTTTCTTCTCTGGTTTCTTTTACCATCTCGGCAATTTTTCCAATCTCCGTTCTAATTCCAGTTTCTGTAATTATGGCTTTTGCTTTTCCATCTTCTACTATAGTACCCATATAAACCATATTATCTCTATCAGCCAGATGGAGCCCTTTGGGCAAAACTGCCGCATTCTTGGTGGCAGACAACCATTCTCCGGTTAGTGTCATTTCATTGATTTTAAGATTCTGACATTCAATAATTCTGCCATCGGCCGAAACCTTATCACCGGGATTGAGAAAAATAACATCACCTGGCACCAGTTCTATGGAATCAATAACCTTGAGATTTCCTTCTCTTAAAACTTTAGCCTCATATCTAACCACTTTTTTTAATTCTTGTAAGGCTTGAGAGGCTTTATTCTCTTGAGCAAAACCAACAATTACATTAACAATCACTGCTGCAAAAATAACAATAGTATCGGCATATTCCCTGAAAATAAGAGTTATGATTCCTGCCATTACCAAAACATAAATCAGAGGACTTCTAAATTGTTCCAGAAATATATTTAAGCTTGATAAGGGTTTTTCTTCCGGGAGTACGTTTTTACCAAATTCTTTTTGGCGAATTTTTACCTCTTGAGTATCTAATCCCTCTTTGGTGTGGGTTTTTAGAATCTTTTCTGTTTCTTTTGCGCTCAAATTGTGCCAAAAAATTCCAGCCATTGTTTCAATTATAGTTAAAAAAGAGCTTTATTGCCAGCTCTTTTAATTTGATGGTGCCCCTATCGGGAATCGAACCGACCCCGCATCTTTTGTGTGCCGCCAACCGGAGTTGAACCGGTGTTCCCAGCTTGAGAAGCTGGTGTCCTCGACCACTAGACGATGGCGGCAGATTAAACAGTTTTAATTTTCCGTCTTCGATTGTAGCAAATTGAAAAATTTTTTCAAGATAAAGTCTCTGAGTCCTGATAAAATTTTAGAGCCTGAGAAACCTCTATTAAGTTTAGGCCAAGAATAATGCCAACACCGAAAGTAGTAAGAGCGTTATAAATCTTTTCTTTACCAAAGAGTTTTTCTAACCAGACAGGAACCATTTTCCCCTTATAATTTACCTTAAAATTAGTTCCAGTGTTTAATTTGACATCACTGGCTCTTAAATCAGCCCCTTCTTGAAAGCCAAGGGTAAAAGCATGGGCTGGAGATTTTATTTTAATTTCTCTAACTGTGTCATCATCAAAATTGACAACTAAAAATCCGTGGGCGGGCATTAATCTGGCTAATTTTATTGCTTCCTGAACATCTTCGATATCTCCAGCGAAAAAACCAGATTCCAAAGGAATTTCCCCAACATGATTTATTACCAGAATTGGTAATTCGGAATTTTTAATTAAACCGGGTAGATATTGTGAGTTTAATTGGTTTTGTTCGACAATAAAAAGATTTTCTTTTAAAAAAGAACCAAAAGAAAAATCCATTTTTTCAATTCCCATTTTTTCTTTAAAAGCCTGATAAATAACCTCAACAACATCAGACTTTCCCTTGCCTGCCACAATAATAATTTTTGGTTTTTTCAAAAAGAATATAAATTTTGATAAAAAATTCATAATGAAATAGCTTTTCATCAATTACTCATAATCAGGAGGGATTTGTTGGTAATTAATGAGATATTGAGCCAATTTATTAAAAATTGGTACGGCTGAATACTCGGCTGTTTTTGTTTCGGGTCTATCTAGCTTGACCAAAATCAAAACTTTAGGATTAAAAGCTGGAAACCAGCCGATAAAGCTTTGCCAGGTCTCTTCTGAATAGCCAGACTCTTTTTTACCTAAAGACGACCAAGGAATTAGGGCGGTACCTGTTTTACCAGCAATATAATAACCGGGAATCTTGGCGGTTCTAGCAAAACCTTCTTCAACCACGTTGACTAACATTGCCGTTAGTTGTCGACTTGTTTTTTGAGAAATAATCTGAACCGAAGAAATTTCAGGTTCTATTTCAATAACTTTTTCCTCTTTTAAAATTTTCTCGACAATAAAGGGGTGAATCAACTTCCCCCCATTGGCAATGGCACAATAGGCACGAATCAATTGAATGGGGGTCATTTCAATTCCCTGACCAAAAGAGGCCGTAGCAAAATTCACTTCGTATCCCTTTTTAAATTCTTTGTTTTCAGAAAAAGTTTCCTCCAAATCAATGCCTGTTTTCTCGAAAAATCCAAATTTTTCAAGATACTTTAAAAAAAGAGTGTGACCGAGCTTCTGTTCAACAAAGACAGCACCAGTATTAATTGATTTCTCCAATACCTCGCTCATGCTGGTTAGGTCATATATTCTTTGGGCATAATTATAAATGGGCCAACCTCCGATATTAACAACTCCTTTATCAACATAAGTGGTTTCCTGGGTAATTTTGTCTTCATTTAAAGCAGCAGCAAAAGTAATAGATTTTAAAACCGAACCTGGCTCAAAAATTTTTTGAGTAGAATCATTTTGAAAGATTGCTAAATTGTTTTGAGTGGCAAATTCTTGATATTGATTGGGGTTGAAATTGGGAAAATTGGCTATAGCCAAAATTTTGCCGGAATAGGGCTCAATGACTATAATTTGTCCGGATTCTATTCCTAAATTTTCTTGAGCCTCTGTCAATAATTTTTCAGCCATAAATTGAATTTTATAATCCAGAGTTAAAACAAGGTCAGCTACATCGAAATTGTTTCCTCCCGTCAAAACTTCATTATAAGATTGCTCTATTCCATATTGACCCGTTTCCTCCCCCCCAAAAAATCCCACAACCTTGGAAGCTAAAAATTCCTGAGGATAATATCTTCCCTCTATTTCGTCAATGTTTAATCCTTCCAAATTTAAATTTCTTAAATTCTCTAGTTCTTTATCCGTTAATTTATTTTTTAGCATCACATAGAGAGCGTCTTCCTGCCTGATCTTTTCTAAAATAAGGCCTTCTGGCATTTCCAAAATTTCGCTTACTTTTCTGGCAAATTCTTCTTTCTCTTTAATTTTTAAAGGATGAGCCCAAGCCAGTTGCCATTTTTTATTAATAGCCAGGGGTTCACCATTTTTAAAAAAAATTTCTCCTCTTTGAAATGAGGTCTCTCCTGGAAAAAAGTGAAGACCCTCAGCCAGGGCTTTATAAAAATCGCCCTGAACAATTTGAATAAAAAAAAGCCGGCCAAGGAGCACGACTGTGAAAACAACAAAAAAAAGAAAAACAAAATGGAATTTTAAGCCCTTCATTTGCTTTTAACAACTGAACTTTCCAAAATTCGAATGTACCTTACCTGTCCAACCTTTTTGAAATTTTGAGTTTGGAGATATTGTTCAATATTCACCAGAGAATTAGATTTTGCCCAGTCAATTTTAAGAAGTTCGCTATTTTCTGAAAGCTGTCCTATTTTGTTTTTATAACTTTTCACCAGGAAATTTTCTCGAGTCATTTGGTTAACCTGAAAAATACTAAAAATCAAAAGAATTAATATTAAAAGTCCGCCAAAAATCCAAATAATTTTTAAATTAAATTTTTCTTTTAAATTTATGGGACTAATAAAAACGATGGATTGGGCTATTGAGTGCTGCATAGTTTTGTGGCTGCTCTTAGTTTGGCGGAACGAGAGCGCCGATTTTTTTTAATTTCCTCTTTTGTTGGTCTTATGGGTTTTTTAGTTAAAATTTCTAAGTAATTATCCCGAGCTTGATTTTTTAAAAAATTTTTAATAATTCTATCTTCTAAAGAATGAAAAGAAATTACTACTATCTTTCCCCCTGGTTTTAAAACTTCGATTGCTTGGGGCAGGACTGTTTTTAAATTATTTAACTCTTTATTTACGAAAATTCTTAAGGCCTGAAAGGTTCTGGTAGCAAAATGTTTGCCCCGTTGAAAGCCAGGAGTTTTTCTGCCAGGAATTCTTCTTTGATGACGAAAGGGAATCGCTCTTTTGATTACTTCCACCAACTGCACAGTGGTTTTTATTGGTTTCTTTCCCCTCTCTTTTATAATTTCTCTGGCAATTGTTCTGGCAAATCTTTCTTCTCCATATTTTCTTAAAATTTCTTCAATTTCTTTTTCTGAAAACTTATTAATAATTTCTTCTGCCGTTAGTTCAGAAAGGGATTTTTTTGGCCGTTGAAAATCTGGAACGGAATATCGCATATCTAAAGGTTCATCTTTTTGAAAACTGAATCCCCGACCACTTTTTTCCAAATGCCAGCTTGATAGTCCCAGATCAAATAATATTCCCTGAACCTTCCCAAATCTTTTTTGTTTGACAATCTTTTTAAGATTGGTGTAGGAATCGTTTATTAGAATCAATCTCTCTTTTTGTTTTAAATGTTCTTCTTTTAATTTCTTATATAGTTTAGGGTCCCACTCAATCCCCAAAACCTTACCTTCCGGTTTATTTTTCCCAAGAATAGCCAGGGTGTGCCCTCCTTCTCCTATCGTGCAGTCAATAAAGTTTTCATTTGGTTTTGGGTCTAAAATTTCAATAACTTCTTTTTTGAGAACAGGAATGTGAAATCTTTCATTTTTCATTTTTAAATTCCGAGTTCTTTTAACTTGGAAGCTAAATCACCAACTCCCCTCTCCATCTTTTCTTTATATGTTTCCCATTCCTGAACGTCCCAAATTTCCAATCTATTAAAAAGTCCACAAATTACTACATTCTTTTTTAAGTGGGCGTATTTCTTTAGATAGTCGGGTATAAGAATTCGTCCCAATTTGTCTAAATTGACGGCCATTGCCCCTGCCAACATAATTCTGGCAAATCCCCTTGCTTCTTCCTGGCTGGAAGGCAACTTTCCCAATTTATCAGACATCACCTTCCATTCTTTAAGAGGATAAACAATTAAACAATTATCTAAACCACGAGTAATAACCGTGGTTTTACCCAATTCTCTTCGAAATTTGACTGGAAGAGCCAATCTTTTTTTACTATCTATTGTATGTCTATATTCTCCAATAAACATAGTTTTCCACAAAAATAGACACTTTTACCATACTTATCCACAATATCCCACTTCATCTCCTTTATAACCCACAAAAGGGGTTCGAGTCAACTCAGAATAAAGACCCTTTAAAATAGGATGAAACTTAGTAGTTTTTCCACAAAAAATCCACATAAACAAAAAAGCTCCCTGAGAGCTTTTTTTTCTAGATTCTATTTTCTAGATTCTAGATATCATTTAATCTTTAATTCAAAATTTTCTGATAAAACTTCTACTCTATTTCCTCTTTTTAATTTTCCCGATAACAGAACCAGGGCTATCGCATTTTCTATTTTGTCCTGGATTACTCTTCTCATTTCTCGAGCACCAAAAACCGGACTATAGCTCAGTTGAACTATTTTCTCTTTAAGGGGTTTGGTTATTACAAATTCAATATCCTTTTCTTGAAGATTTTTTCTTAGCTTCTGAAGCATCAACTCAGCGATGTCTAAAAGGTTTTCTTTAGTAAGTGGTCTAAAAACAACTACGGCATCAAAACGATTAATAAATTCTGGTCGAAAAATGGCTTTTTCAAAAAGATAATCTAAAAGCATTTGTTTTACTTGAGACCATTCTGTTTTCTCTTTGAGAACTTTAAGAATTATTTTGTAACCTGCGTTTGACGTGGCAACAATAATTGAGTTTTGGAAATCAACCTTTCTTCCAAAACCATCGGTTAAAAATCCTTCATCCAAAACCTGCAAAAATAAGTTTAAGATATTGGGATGAGCCTTTTCAATTTCGTCCAGGAGTATTGAAGAAAAAGGACTTTCTCTTACCTGGGTGGTAAGCAAGCCCTCCTGATAAGAAGAACCTATTAATCTGGAAATGTCTTTTATTGTTTGAAATTCTGACATATCCAGTCTAATCATTCTTGTTTCGGAACCAAAATAAATTTCAGTAAGGGCTTTGGCGGTCTCTGTTTTTCCCACTCCTGTTGGTCCCAGGAATAAAAAGCAACCCATGGGACTTCTTTTTGTTTTGACCTCAGCTCTCGCCCTCCTAAGACAAGCTGCCACCTCCCTAACTGCTTCTTCTTGGTTAATAATTCTTTGATGAATTAAATTTTCTAAATTAAGTAAAATTTCTCTTTCTTTTGTTTCTATTTCTCCAACTGGAATTTCTATTTTTTCTGAAACAACCTTCGCTATGTGTTTTGCTAAAAGCATTGGTTCTTTGGTGCCGACCAAATAAATCATTGTTTCATTTAAAAGGTCAATTTCTCTTTCCGGAGAGGGTAAATTTGGATAGTAGCGTTTGGTATAATTTATAATTTCACGGAGAGCAAGATAGCTAATAAATTTCTTATATTTTCTTTCTAAGGCAAGGGCTAAATTTTCCAAAAGTATTAGAGTTTCTCTTTCTGAAATCTCAGAAACTTCAACCTTTTCAAAAAGAGCCAAAAATGAAGGGTTTTGCTCGATGTTTCTGTGAAGACCGGCAAAAGTTGTAACGACAATAATTTGAAATTTGGGAAATTGCAAATAAGAGGTTAAGAGGCCCGAAATGTCTATTACTCCCGGTCTTTCTCCTCCTCCTACAAAATTATGAAATTCGTCAATTACCAAAATAATATTACCAGCTGATATTACTTCTTTGAAAATTTTATCTAAGATGGCTTCAACGTTTTCTTTGTTTTCAATTTGAGCTAAAAGAGAGGGTAAGTCCAATTCTTTTACTCTTTTGTAATTTATTTCTGGTAGACTTTGCCCCAAAAAACTTTTTACGGTTAAGGCTTGAAAGATGGATTTTCTACCTGTTCCGGGTTCTCCAACTAAAAGAACGTTATTAATTTCCGGATTAGCCAAAATTCTCTCCAAGTGTGCTAGTTCTCTTGTGTGACCAACAATTTCTGGAAAACCCCTTCTTTTCATTTCTTCTGACCAGTCTACTGAAAATTGGTCTAAGGTTACGGTAAAACCCGCTGTCCATTCTTTAGCCAATGAACCCTTTTTAATTAAATTCTTATATTCCCACCACTCCTTTCTTTCCCTGCTTTTCCTTTTTAAATATTCTAACCACCAAACCAGGTTTTCAATATCTCGAGATTTCAGGTTAGAATCAATTAAAATTTTCTTAAAAACTAAATCATGGATGGCCAGAGCGGTCAAGACATCTCCTATTTCAACTCTCGCCCTACCTTTTTCTTGAGCTATTTTGAAAGATTCCAAGATGGTATCCTGGAAATCTTTTGAATAGTTCTCGATAAATTTTTCCGGCTTTAAAATCTTAAAATGAGCATCCAATATTTTCCTGATCTCTTTTGAATCAAGAAGAGCTCGAGAAAAAATAAATTCTAATTCTCTGTTGTTTTTCAAAAGAAAGAAAAATAAAATTGAAGAATTAATTTCAGAAAGCTTTTTTGATTTTGCAAATCTTATTGACTGCCAGATATCTCTAGCCACATTGAAACCTAAAAATTCAGCTAAATTATATTCTCCGGGTCTTGAAAGTGCCTCTGAAATTGGAATTTTTAATTGGGGTTGTTTAAGTTTTGAATTTAAAAAAGACTCTTTTAACCACTCAATTAAAAATAAGTCAAAGAAAACTATAGAAAAATCTAAAAGCATAGAAAGGGTTAATATGGTAAATCTATTAGCAAAAAGACCATATAACACCAGGAAAAAACATATCAAAGATAAAATAAAAAATAACTTCTTGAATATTTTTACAAACCTAAAAATCGGTGTTCTTTCCCATCTTAGGGATTGAAAAATGGCTGCTTTTTGAAGATGGAAATTAAATTCTATATTTTTCATATTTAAAAAAATATTTTAAAGCCAGCCAGTAAAATTAGGGGCAAAATTAGCCATAATATAAAGACAAAGGCTCCTGCAAAGAATATAAAAATTTCAATTAAAAGCCCAAATAATATTAAAAACAACCTTAAAACGGCTCCTAAGGTACGAGAAATTAAATTAGAAACAAAAACTTCTAAATATCTACCGATTTCAAAACCCCTTCCATAAGACCATTTATATCTTCGCCAGTGAGAAAAGAAAGTTTTAATAAGAAAAGGAGTAGAAAAATAATTTAGGAAAAAAACCAAAAAATTCCTCCAGATTCTTAAGAGTTTTCTTGGCATTTCAAAAAATTCCCAAAAGAGCCACTGAAAAATAATGTTTTGTTTTTGAGCAACCTCTCCCATAAAAAAAGAGGGGCTTAGTTTTTTATTAATTTAATTCCCAAACCGGAAATTTGACTGCCTCCAAAAATTAAAAGACCTGCCAGCATTGACCAAATAGCCAAATTAAGCATCCTTGTTATTGCGTCAGCTGGAATAAGCTCTTTAAGCTGCTCTCCTACCGCTTGCTCTATCTGGCTTTGTACATCTTTAGTTTCTCCTTTTTGAGGTAAAGCAATTTCTTCTTTTTTCGTTATTTGAAAAAACTCTGGGACTTTAGTTTGTCCCGTAAAAATATTATAAGAGGAGTAGAGAGTATAAATTATAATGATTAATCCTGTAAAAAATACTAACCAACCAATGATTTTATCGAATTTTATATTAAAACTCATTTTTTAATTTTATTCTCTTTTAATGATACTGTCCAGTTCTTCTAAAATATCTTCTGGTATTGGTACGGGTTCTCCCAACGGGCTTATTCCCGGATACCTCCAGGCCGAGATAATGCGTATTGCCTTCTTGGTTTTTTGATACATTAACCAAATTTCCGTAGGGTGTTTTTTGGTACCGGTTCTTTGCATAACCGCAGTAGTTCCTGGAGCAATTCCTTTTTCTATCCTGACCGGCCTTCTTAAAACTCGCATCAATCTTCTTTCTGATAAATCATACTGTCGCCTCTTCTCTTTGGCATGTTTTGTCCACTGGATTCTTTCATCTTTTTTGAACCCCCTCAAGCCCATATTATCATTAATAAATTACCAACAAAACAGCCACCAAAATCCCCAATAAAACCCCATAAAACACCTCCAGGGAAGTGTGACCCAAAAATTCTTTTAATCTTTCTATTTTCACCGCTCTTTTTTGATATAAGTCCTCAATAATTTTGTTTAACACTTCGGCTTGTTTTCCAGCTGACTGTCTTATTCCTCTTGCGTCAGAGATGACAACTCCAGCAAAAATCGCAGAAAGGGCAAACAGGGGCGAATCAAAACCGAAATTAAGCCCAACCGAGGTTGCTAAAGCAGATACAACCGCACTGTGGGAGCTTGGAAAGCCACCCGTTGCTATAAGTAATCTAAAGTCTACTTCTCTATTTTGTATGATGTTTGTAAAAAACTTTAAAGATTGGGCAATAAACCAGGCAATCAAGGCAGCGGCAAGTGATTGATTTAAGAATATTTCATTAAAAATTTTCATTTTCTTTATTCCTCAAAATTTTCATAGCAAACGATTTGTCTGAGACTCTTTCTTGTTTTTGGCTTTGGCTTATCTGCGGGCCAGCCAAGAGGCATTACGGTAACAACTTTATAAGATGGCGGGATTTTTAAAATTTCTTTAACTTTTTCCTGGGAAAAAGCTCCAATCCAGCAGGTACCCAAACCCTCTTCTGTGGCTTGCAAGGTAATGTGGTCAATGGCAATAGCTAAATCAACAGCATAAGATGGTATCTCACCACCTATAATACGTTCGGGATCCAGGGCTACAGCCACAATTACCACTGGAGCTTCTCTGATGAAGTCCTGGTTATTGGCAGCTTCAGCTAATTGTTTTCTTGTTTCCGGGTCTTTGACAATCACAAATTTTCGTTTTTGAGCATTGCGAGCAGAAGGAGCCAATCTGGCAGCCTCTAAAACCTTCTTTAAAATTTCCTCTGGTATCGGATGAGGTTTATAATGTCTTACGCTTCGTCTGGTTTTTATGGCTTCAAATACATCCATTTTCAAAAAAAATATAATTTTGGTTTTCGACCTTTTTAAATTTCCTTTAATTTATTGTATCTTTTTACGAATAATTTTCAATAAAAAAAGAGGGTTTTTCCCCTCTTTTTGTCTCTCTTTTTTGGATATTAATATTTCGGCTGGGTTTTTAAAACTCTTTCAAAAATCATTTTAAACCAGGATGTGTATTTTTCAGGATTCTCTTCTATGTCTTTCTTTGTTTTATCAGGTTTTTCCCATTTCCAGTCTTCGGCTTCTTCTGGGTTGATTTTGGGATTCCCATCAAATTTTCCGACAAAAACATGGTCAAACTCATATTCGGTTAAATATCCTTTCTTAGCCTTAACTTTTGCTTGATAAATGAAACTAAAAACTTCTTTTAAATCACAATCAATTCCCATTTCTTCTTTTAGTCTCCTCTTGGCTTCCTCTTTGAGATTTCGATTGGGCTCGGGATGGGAACAACAGGTATTGGACCAAAGCCCTCCTGAATGATACTTGGTTTTAGTTCTTTTTTGTAAGAGAAGTTCTCCTTGTGAATTAAAAACAAAAATCGAAAAACAGCGATGGAGCTTTCCTTCAATATGAGCTTTTAATTTTTCTTCTACTCCGATTTCTTTATCTCTTTCATCAACAAGAATTACCTTTGTCATATTTTTAAAATGTAATTTTGTCTGCCAATTTTACTTAATTTCGTAAGTGATGCTTACGGTAACGCTTATTAGGGTTTCTCCGGCTTCAATCTGGGGAGCTTCGCCCCCACCCATTCCCAAGGGTACCTCTGACTCAAAACCATAAAAGCGCGGAAGTAAGACAGACTCTTGAAAATTTATAATTCCTACTAATTTAACCCCCAATTGAGAAGATAGTTCTATTGCCTGTTCTTTTGCTTTTTGAATTGCCTGAATTCTGGCTTCTTTTTTGAATTCGTCTTCTTTTTCAATAGTCAGTCGTAAGTCACCAATCTGATTGGCGCCCGCATCAATGGCTCCCTGAATTATATCTCCTATTTTTTCCAGGTCTCTTATTTTCACCTCCAACGATTGATGTACTTCATAGCCAACCAAAACCCTTTCTCCCTGGGGATAGGGAGGAATCCCTGTTGTTTCATACCATTCATAGCGAGGATAAATGTTAAAGCTGGTTGTTTTGATATCTTTTTCTTCTATTCCCTGACTCTTGATAAACTCAATAACCCCATTCATATTTTCAGTATTTTCACTTAAAGCCTCCTTTACTGTCTTTTCTTCTGTTATCACCGAAAAAGTTACCAGTGCTAAATCGGGTTTTTTATAAACCTCACCCGTAGCTGAAACAGTAAGGGTCTTTTGGGGTTCAATACCTCGCCCGATATATTTTCCTTCTTTCAATTCATTTAAAATATTAACTCCCACCAGAATAATAAGAACCGAAAAAAACACCGTTATTACAACCAAAAAAGCTTTTATTACTTTTTCTTTTTCTATTTTACAATTTGTAAAGTTCATAAATTTTATCGTTTGAAGAGTTTAAATCGACCTTTGTCTTGTTATCTTTTCTATAAAGTCTCTGACAGAGCTGATAAACCAGAGTAAAAAAAGGAAAATCCCCACACTGAAAGACAGAAGAGAAAGAGTAAAAAAGAATGGCTCTTCTTTCTTTAGTAATCCCGAAATTAAATTATGAAAGATAACCCCTATCAAAAAGAGTAAAAAGAGAAGGAAAACTCCTTTAATTTTTTTGAAAAATTTCGTTTCTTTTTGAAGGAAAATTGCCACCCAAAGAGATGTCAAAGCCCAGACAAAAAGACAAATTATTTCTTTTAATGTCATATTTTTATCGAATTTTAGTACCAGGAGGTACTTTTTTATCTGGCAGCAAAAGTATTGGCTCTCCTTCAACATCAGCTGCCAGAAGCATTCCCTGGCTTTCTAAACCAAAAACTCTTTTGGGTTCCAGATTGACAATCACAACAATATCTTTTCCCAATAAATCTTCTGCTTTATAAAATTTAGCAATTCCAGCTATAATCTGACGGATTTCTCGGCCTGAGCTTTTCGAGGGCTTCTCCCCAAAATCTACTTTTAATTTCAAAAGGTTTTCCGCTCCCTCCACCCCCTTTACCTCAATTACCTTCCCTATCTGCAAATCCATTTTTTGAAATTCTTGAAAACTAATCATTTTTTATAATTTTTTAAAGTATTTGTCAAAATCTTTTACTTTTGGTGCCTTCTTACCCTTACCAGCCAAAATAACATACCCTTCTTTTCTGAGATATCTTGTCTGGTTTTTTACTCCTCCGGGAAATTTTTCGTTTAAACTGCCATCATCTCTGATAACTCGCCAATAAGGAGTTATTTTCTTTTTCCCTTCTTTTTTGTCTTCTTCTGCTATCTCAGCTGCGATTCGAAGAAAAATACCGGTAGTAAGAGGACAGGTTGAATCTGCTTTAAAATCTCTCGCTAAACGTTCTCTTATTTTTGTTATCGTAATAAGTTTACCATTAGGTACCTTGTTAATCAATTTATCAATAAGCAAGGGGGTCGGCACAAGCACTTTTCTTCCTCCAAACCTCTTTTCCCATTTTTTAGGACCGGTAACAACTTTAGGTAAACCTTTTGGAGGATTCTCTAATTTTTCTCGCCAGCTTTTTTGTTTTTTAGCCATATTTTTATTATTCTATGAGTTTATAATCATCATTTTTAGTTGCTCCTATTTTAAGCTCAATTGACCTTTTAATTTGGGGCAACTCCCAGGGATTAATGTTCTTTAAGTCATTTCCCTCAAAACTCTGAATTATTTTTATGCCCTCAACGTCTATAGCTACCCTATCGGTGGAGGCTAAAATTAGATTTGGTTCTCTAATTTCTCCTTCAGCCGGACCTTCATTAATAAAACATTTCCTGGCATCCATGATAATCAAATCAGGTTTGATAAGTTGATTAAGTTCAGCAATTTTTTCCTGAAGACGGCTAAGATGAAGAACAACTCTTTGGGAGGGTTTCAAAAAACCGACAGATAATTTTAAAGCCCCGGTAAATTGGGCGTAAATATGGGTTTTAAGACAAGGTAATAAAATTAGTTTATCTGCTCGGTCTAAAAATGAGGAAAGAGAAGCGGTTTTTAAGTACTTTCCTCTGGGTATTTCTTTTTTGACCCACTTTCTTTCATCAAAAACATAAATCCGGGGAGGTCTGGCCATATTTTCTAATTTAAAAACACCCATTTCTTCCATAACCTTTCTGGTATTTAGACTCATGGTGGAAGAATCACCAATCATTACCAATTTTGGATGAAAATCGTAGATTAAATCTACTACTACTTTTAAAAACTCCACATCAGTAGAAGCCGGAAAGGGGTCTGCCGTGTTTAGGTTGGGTTTTAACAAAACAACGTCTCCTCGATTAATAATTTTTTTGAGACCACCAATTAAATTCACCGCTGTCGAAACAGAATCTTTTAGATTATTTTCAACTTTTACTTTACTTACTTTAATCATGTTCATAAATCCTGTGCCACCAAAATTTCCCCTGCCAAAAACCAAAAAAAATACCCGCAACGAGAAGAATCACGGTTCCAATATGATGAATTAGAAACCACTGAGACCAGGAAAAACCCCAACTATACCTGGAAAAGTCTTGAGTTAAAAGACCAATGTACCAAATTTCAACTAAAGCGTGGATTAAAAACTGAAGTAGTATTCCCAGAAAAGTAAAGGCAGCAATATAAATGGTTTTTTTCATTTTAGTTTGAATATTGAAAATAAAGCGGAGTACCGTTCCAACCTTGGGTATCGGTTTTTAAAACCCCGACCCCTCCGCCTGGTGTCGGAACCGTAATCAAAAGAGTAACCGTTTCTTTTTCGTTTTCAAGGTTAGCATAAAGAGCGCATTTGCTACCATCGGCATTGACCGTATAAATGTATTTTGATTCGCTCTCTGTTCCTGTCTTGGGATCTTTGGGGATATTAGAAAAATATTGGCTATATTGAGGGTTTTCATTTTTAATTTCTTCTGTCAGGGGAACAAGGTCGTACTCACCTTCACCATCCTTGGGCAAATAACAAGAAAGGGTTAAAAATCTTCCAAATTGAGCTATTTCTGCCTTTCTTTTTGCATCTCTGCCTTTTTCTCTGGCCCCGGAAATAGATACTAAAATAATCGAAGACAGAATTCCTATAATAGCTATAATAATAAGCATTTCAACAAGGGTAAAAGCTTTTTTCTGGGAACAATTTTTATTCATTTAAATATCTTAAATTCTATTTAAAATTGAGCCAATTATTGCTCCAGGAACAGAATCCACACTCGGGATTAGAGGCAGGCACAGGCCCGGTAAGCAATTTTGCAGCTGCTTCAAAAACTTTTTTAGCTTCCGAAGGATTGGTTTTTACCTCAACTGGTTCAATGTCAAATCTTACAATACCATTTTCTTTTATTTCTCTCGGAATATAAAAGAGAAGATAAGCAAAAGAAGGGTGTTTAAATCCATTGGCCTCTAAAAGAAGAGTGTAGCAATTGAGTTGATTATGATAGTATTTTTCTGAATCTTCTTTGAGGTCAAAACCTCGAGTTTTGTAATCAACGGGAATATAAACAACCTGCCCTGAGCCAATCGAAGAGTCTTCCAGAACAAAACATTCATCTAACGCCCCCCTTAAAGCAGCGTTTAAATCTTTATCTTCATATCTTAAATTAGAAACTCTCCAATCTCGCCAATTATCAAGAAGTTTTTGATTTTCCAACAATTTTCCTTTTACTTTTCCCTCAATTTCAGGGGGCAATTTATCCATTGCTCGATATTTATCAAAGTATTTTTTTATCAAAAGGTCCAGTCCGCTGGGAAGTGAAGACATGGGCCCCTGGGGTCGATAAATTTTCTTAGCTTTATAAAGCCAGAAGCATCGTGGACACTCTAAAAATAAATTTAGTGAAGATGGTGAAAGTTCAAATTTAAAATAATTCATAGTTTAAGGTTGAAGAATATCTTCGGTTCTTCCGTTAATTGAGATTATAACTTCATTGACCGTGGGAAATTGTTTTAGGGTTTCGCGAATTTCAGCTCTAATTGCTGCTACCCTGCAGGAGCCCCCAACCTGAAACTCTAATTGTTCATCAAAATCAACTTCTGCTACTCCGTTCTGAATTGTTAATATCTGAATTTTAACACCAGGATTAATGCTGGTAAAAAACCCCTCTTCTTTTTCAGCATCAGTGGGACCCTTAAAAAGTTCTTCGAGGGCTGCTCTGGCTACTGCCTGGGTTTTAATAATTTCTCTTTCTACCGGAAAAACTTTATTGCAAGAAAATTCCGGGTCTAATCTACTGTTATTGAAAAAGACCTGAACAATCATTGTTTCTGGCAGAGTGGGAGTTTCATCTGTCTTTTTTCCAAAAATAACCAGATAAAGAAATCCTAAAATAATTAAAATGAGAAAAGTTATTATTAAGATTGAAATGTTTTTCTTCATATTTTTGACCTTTTATTTTATCAAATAATTACCAAAGAAGCGATTTTATTCCTGAGAAGTGGCTAATTGACCGCAGGCTGCCTTTATTTCTTTACCAAAGCTATGCCGCAAGGTTACCCCCAAACCATTCCTCTTCAACATATTCTGAAACTCTAAAATAGCTTTTTCTTCTGAGCTCTTAAAGCCTGTTTCGGTTTCGTGATATCTTATTAAATTGACATGGAAAAGGGGTTCGTTTTTTAAAAGCTTAACTAATTTTTGGGCAGAATGCCTATCATCATTAATGTCTTTAAGCATTATATACTCAAAAAATAATTTTCTTTTTGTGGTTCTGACATAATTTTTGGCAGCTAAAATTAATTCTTTTAGGGGGTATGTTTTGTTAACGGGCATCAAATATGTTCTTTGCTTATCCTCCGGGCTATTTAAAGAAACGGCTAAATTAATTTCCAGATTTTCTTTTTGCAACCTTTTAATTCCCGGAATAATTCCTGCTGTAGAAATAGAAATTGCTCGAGCTCCCAAATTAAATCCATCTTTATCATTTAAAACCCTGATTGCCTTCAGAACGTTTTCGTAATTCAAAAGTGGTTCTCCCATACCCATAAAGACCACGTTTAATTTTTTATCTTTTTCTTTCTCGGCAAAAAAAAGAACCTGGTCTGTAATTTCTTGCCAATTAAGATTTCTTTTAAAACCCATTTTTCCCGTAGCACAAAACCTACAACCCAAGGGACAACCTACCTGGGAAGAAACGCAAACGGTTTTTTTTCCGTATTTATGCCGCATCAAAACTGTTTCAATGTAAAAACCGTCTTTCAGTTGAAAAAGGGCTTTTTCTGCCTCTTTCCCCTTTTTAATATCTTTCAATTTAAAAACAAAAATTTCAATTTCTTTTTTTAGTTTCTTTTTTAATTCCTCGGGAAGAGCGGTCATTTCTTCGAAATTAAAACAGAAATTCTTAAAAACCGCCTGGTAAATTTGGCGGAAACGATACTCAGGCTCTTTTTCTTCTTTTAGAAGTTTTTTAAGTTTTTCCAGTTCCATAAAATTTTATTTATTTTCTTTTTCAAACAGGTTTTTAAAAATCTGAGCAAAATCTATTCTATCAAACACCAATTCCCCAATTATAGCAAAAGGTATAGCAATTAAAATCACAATTCCAATTACTCGCCAGGTGATAGGTTCTTCCGTTGCTAATTTAATAGCAACCATGTCTTCGGTAATTCCCAGCAAGATACCAAAAATTAAAAACTCAAAAATTATTTCTATTTTTTTCCAGTTCATAATTTTGTTATTTCTTCTAAAATTAAAAAGAAGATAAAAATGTTTTTTTCATATTTTTCCTACTGGTATTATATATAGGGGGGTTTCCTCTTCTGAAAGATTGAGTATCTTTTTAACTTCTTTTTCAGAAAAAGCACCTATCACCACAGCACCCAATCCTAAAGCTACGACCTGTAAATATACGTTTTGAGCGACATGTCCTGCTTCCATATGAACGTATCTGATGCCGCGTTCTCCATATTTTCTGGTTGTTCTGGTATAAAAAGCAGTAATCACCAGATTCATTGCTGCCTCAGTTATAAAGGTTTGACCTAAAGCTGCTTGAGTCAGCTTATCACTAATATCTCCTTCAAAAATGTTTTTTAATTTGTGTTCTTCGGGCAAATATTGATAAACCCCAGGTTTAATTCCTTTTATTTTTTTCGTTACCAAATAAACCTCTAAAGGATAGAGAGCGCCAGCTGAAGGAGAGGTTCTGGCCCCCCACTCAGAATCAGTAATGCCCTGGGCTGCCCACAAAATTTGGGAAATCTGTTTTTGGCTCAAACTCTCATCTTTATATTCTCTGATACTCCTTCTTTTTAAGAGAGCTTCTTCAACTGAAACTTTGCTTTTTGTTTGAGGAGAAGAAAGAATAATGGTTTTATTTTGTATCATATCGCTTTCTATTAGGTTTTTTTTATCTTGCACTATCCAATTTTTTCTTTACTTCGTAGGGGTTTTCAATGTTAATTAATTGAATTTCCGGAAGGTCGGTTCCGGCTGTGTTGATAACTAATTTGCCTGTTTTAAAAAATAATCTTTCAAAAAATGGCTCCTCAATTCTTACATCGGTAATTTTGCTGTAATCAACGCTAATTAAATTGGTAGATAGCCACCCTTTTAGAACTAAAACTCTTTTGTTGGTAAAAGCATAATTATTAGCTCGCCTCAAATACCAACCCCAAAGAAATCCTGTAATAATGAAAACTATTCCTATTCTATATAAAAACAGGAGGGGAATCCCCAAGACGATCCAAAAATTCCGGGCTATAGCTATATATCTTTTTCCTAAACTAAATTCAAATTTAATTTTTTCTTCCGGGGATAATATCCTTTGCCATATTCTTTTTGGTAAAACCTTAGACATATCTTATCTCAAAATCCTCAAATTCCCCTTTATAATCTTCAAATTCTTCCTCAAAGCCATCTACCTGGGCCCTTGAGGGCCCTTTTTTAGCCCAATTTAGCATTTCCCGAACCATTTCTTCATCTCCCTCAAAAATCGCTTCTACCCGGCCATCTCCCAGGTTTTTAACCCATCCTTTTATTCCTAATTCCTGGGCTTTTTTTCTGGTGTGGGCTCGAAAAAATACTCCCTGGACCAAACCCGAAACTAAAATATGAACTCTAACTTTTTCTGGCATGTATTTTTCGATTAAGAACCAAAACCTTTAAGGCGCTGGCTAAAGTGTTAATTTTGTATTCTTTTCTGGCTCCATTACTTCCCCGTTGAACGTCTCCTTTCCCGGCTCGAGGATTGATGATGAACTTAATTTTCACAATAACTTTCTTTGTTTAAAGGCGGAAGCTATTTCTAAAGCTTTTTTCCTTCCCTGTTTTGTTAAAGCAAAAACAGATTGAGGGTCTCCGATAATAAGCTTCATTCTTCTAAGACTTCTCAACGGGCGGTCTAATTTCCGGGAATCTGGCAATTTGGGATGTTGAGAAAGACAAAAGGCCTTTGGAAAAAGGCTAAAACAAATATAAACCAGGTTTTCAAAGGTGCATTTTTTTTCATTGCCAACCAGTGAATAAATTCCGAAAAGAATCAAGTCGTGAATCGGAGCTTTTTTATAAATTTCCTCGGGCAAAGAGATTTTTTTGGCCATCTTCTTTTATGGTGCCATTTAAAAGAACTTTTGTCAAAACAAAAAGCGTCAAAAGACGCTTAATCAAAAGCAAAATCAGACAAATAGATGTTCAAATTTACGAGCCAGCTGTACAGGTCAAGGTAACGATATCTTCGTAGATTCCATAGATTTTGGTAGAGGTAGCTGCTGCTTTCAAGGTTAACCAAATTATATCTTCAAAACCGGGACCAGTAGTATCTGCTAAATCATTGTTTGTAGTTTCCAGGCCTCCAACAGTATTTGTGCTGGTAGCGTGATTATAACTGGCAGAGATGGTCACCTCAGGGTCTGAGCTGGTAGCTTGAGCTCCGTAGCCATCGTTTCCAACTAAAAGAGTTGTAGAAGCTGAAGAAATCTGAGCTGTTCCACATCCATTCTGGTGACAAAGGGCTGCATTCAGACTTTTAATGTCAATTGAATATCCTGAGGTATTGTTTGTTCCAGCCGTTAAGCTAATGACAGAGCTGCTGGCAATATGGACACCTCCTGTTGAATCTACCATCTCAGGACTTAGAGTTGTTGAGGTAGCAGACACAGAGAAAGAAATCCAGGATTTAATTGTTGCTTGAACACCTATTGTTTCAAGAACTTCATAGGTACAGTAGATGCCCCATTTTCTTGCGCTTCCCTCAGTCCAAGAAATAGGATTAGGCCAGTCGTCAGTAAAATTGTTGCTGGCATATTTATAATTTACCGCAGCGGTATCATAATATACGTAAATTTCTGCACTGGCTTTAAAGGATAACCGATAGTTTATGTTAGAAGAAACACTTGGCGAGCCTGAAAAATTGGCAGTTACCCAACTAGGACTCCCAGATAAATTAACAGCTTCTGTCTCGGCTTCCAAAGATTCATTACTAGAATCGTAAAGCGCCATCTTTATTTGATCGCCACTATTCCTTCCATAAAAAGACATGGAGACACCAGTGCCATTAGAAGAAGGACTATATGTGTCTCCTCCAGTCATTGCGTAATTTTCGCCTACAAAGGTCCAGTCAGTAGTAGGTGTAGTATCATATCCAAAAGTAGGATCAATTGTAATAGGATAAACCGCACTATTCAAAAAATCCTGCGAGATGGTTATGCTTAAACTTCCTGACTGTTCGTCTATATTTAACTCACCCCAAATCTCCCAACCATTAGAGTCTATAATCTTTGGTCGGTAAATATGAAATGCTTTTCCTGCTTTGTATTTTTCCGCTTCTTCTTTGCTTGAATGTATATTTCCTTTCGTAGCGTGATAAACCGCATAAGAACCAACAACATTTTCTGGACGAAAAGTATCAGCTACTCCATCTCCATCTTCATCAGCCCAAGTAGGATGGTCAGGGTCCAAGGAAGGTTGATAGTAAAATTTTAACCCTTGAGTTTCTATTGGAAAAATAATTTGATTTGTTTCTGGTTTTTCGTATAAAATAGTGTCAAACTCTACTCCACCTTGTTCATTCTGCGTAAAAGTGTGGGTTCCTGCAATTTCTTCTGTTATCTCTTGTGGTTCCCTGGGATAAAACTCAATGTTAACTTTAGGTTGATTTTCTTTTGCTTGAACAGAGGATTTAGAAAATATTCTTTGCCACAAAGAATTATTTATAGTTTGTTTATTGCCAATTGTAGAATATCTAATTTTATTCCCTACTAAAATAGGATTTTCTGAGGTTATATAGGGTATGCCAACCTTCAAATAAACTTCGTTGTCCCATTTGTTTAGTTTAAGATAGGGCTGGGGAGGTGAATGTTTTTCTATTCCTATTTCAACTAAATTATTATCTAGAGTTTTAAAAGCAAAAGTGGTTGGTGCGATCTCTTTTATTTTTAATTCCTGTATTTCTTCTTTATTATATATAGCTTGAACCTGATTTATCCGATTATTGGAAAAATAAAAAATCACTAATCCAATCAAAAGAAGTAAGGTAAAAAACAATATTTTATTCCCGCTTTTCATGTCTTTCCACGACCCGCTAAAATTTTAAGACAGGAATTAAAATAATGAAAAGAAGCAATAAAAGCCTAACATCTCATCTCATTTTTAGTATAAGATAAGATTGTAAGAAACACAATGTGTCCTATTTCTTTAATGGTGGACGGTATAGGATTTGAACCTATGACCTCTGCGATGTGAACGCAGCGCTCTACCCCTGAGCCAACCGTCCAACCTAATATATTTTATCATTCTGAACTCAAAAGTAAAGTTTGTTAATTTTGATAAAAGATTATAAAATTAAATTGATGCAGGTTTTTGAGCTTTATTTTAATGCCGGATTGCAATCAGACCTTATCTTTGAAAGCTTTTGTTATGAGCCCGAAAATATCTACGAAAGAAGGGTGGGAAGTTTATTTATGGTGGGCGCCCTTAAAAATGCCTTACCTAAAAATCATTATTTTTTAAATAAATTATCAAAAG
>LJNG01000021.1 GCA_001302985.1 Parcubacteria bacterium DG_74_3 | reverse complement strand
ATGATATATAGCGAAAAAGAGCTAGAAAAGATAAAGAAACAAGGGAAAGACAGTGAGGAGGAAGAGAAAAAAGTGGTTTTTACTCCCGAGCGTCATATTATGATTAAAGAAGCCAAAAAAATTGAGCCCAAGACCAAAGTTGGTGAAGAGCTCCAGATAGAATTGCCACCTCAAGAGGATTACGGAAGAATCGCTACCCAGACTGCGAAACAGGTCATATTACAAAGAATCAGAGAGGCAGAAAAAGAGGCCGTATTTTCTGAGTACAAATCTAAAGAAGGAGAAATAGTTTCTGGCGTGGTTCAAAGGATCGAGGGTAGAAATATTTATCTGGACATCGGCAAAACTCTGGGAATTTTAAAAAAAGAGGAGCAGGTGCCCGGTGAATTCTATCGACCGGGACAAAGATTAAAGGTTTATATTCTAAGAGTAGATAGCACTGCCAAGGGGCCAGTAATTTTCCTCTCTCGAGCTTATCCCAAATTAATTTCTAAACTTTTCGAATTAGAAGTTCCGGAAGTTTCAGCCGAGGAAGTGGAAATAAAATCAATCGCCAGAGAACCGGGCTCAAGGACAAAAATTGCTGTTCAATCGAAAGTAGAGAATTTGGACCCTATCGGCTCCATGGTTGGCCAAAGAGGAACCAGGGTAATGGCGGTTATTAATGAGTTAGGAGGAGAAAAAATTGATATTATCGAATATTCTGAAGAGCCAGAAGAATATATTGCCAATGCTTTATCTCCGGCTAAGATATTAGAAGTAAAGATTGAGACAAAAAATAAAGCTTTAGTTTTGGTACCAGAAGACCAACTTTCTTTAGCTATTGGAAAAGAAGGCCAAAATGTGAGATTGGCAGCGAAATTAACCGGTTGGAAGATTGATGTTAGAAATATAGAAGGACAAGAGAAGAAGGAGCAACCAAAAGATAAGGAAGAAAAGGACAAGAAGAAAGCGGTTAAGAAGACTAAGAAGGAAAATAAGAATAAAAAATAACTAAAAAAGAGTTTTTAATTATGTCAGAATTAATCATTGTGCCAATTTCAGGCCTTGTTTCCATTTTTGTCTCGCTCTATCTGTTTTTTTATCTTTCAAAACAAGAAAAGGGTAGCCAGAAAATGATTGATATCGCTAAAGCCATTAAGACAGGGGCCAATACCTATTTAAAAAGGCAAAATACCACTTTAGCAATTTTTGCTCTGGTTTTATCAGTGATTATTGGATTTTTTTTAGACTGGCAGGTGGCAGTAGCTTATATTTTTGGCACAATTTGTACCACCATTGCTAGTTTTTTTGGCATGGCAGCTGCTTTACGTGCTAACTTAATTACAGCTAACTCCGCTCAAAAAAATTTAGGAAGCGCTTTTAAAACTGCTTTTTATGGAGGAGCCGTTATGGGTTTGTCAATTGTGGGAATGGCTTTGTTAGGAATTAGTGTTCTTTATTATATTTTTGGTCCACAAAAACTAGATATTATTTTAGGCTTTAGCTTTGGAGCTTCAGCTCTGGCTCTTTTCGCCAAAGCTGGTGGTGGCATTTATACTAAAACTGCCGATATTGCTGCAGATTTAGTGGGCAAGGTTGAGTTAGAAATCCCAGAAGACGATCCTAGGAATCCTGCTGTTATTGCTGATAATGTTGGTGACAATGTCGGCGATGTAGCTGGTATGGGAGCTGATCTTATTGATTCCTATATTGCCTGCATAATCGCTGCCATGATTTTGGGAGCAGCAATTAATATTCATTTTTTATTGCTCCCCCTTTTAATCGGAGCGATTGGACTAATCGCTTCTTTAGTTGGGATATTTTTTATTAAATCGAAAGGCCAGAACCCGGGCGCTGCTTTGAATAAAGGGACATTTTTAACTTGTTTTTTCTTCGCTATCTTAATGTTTCTCCTAATCTATTACTTAAAGCTGGGGGGTGCCGGCTGGAAAGTTTTTTATGCCGCCCTCGCTGGTTTGGCAGCAGGAGTAACTATTGGAATTACCACTGATTATTTCACTTCCATTGATAAAAACCCTGTTTTAAGAATTGCTGAGTCTTCGAAAACAGGCGAAGCTACCAATATCCTTTCTGGATTTTCCTATGGTTTAGTTAGTATTTTACCTCCTGTTATTGGAATTTGTGCAGCTATCCTTGTTTCTTACTATTTTGCTGGAGTTTACGGAGTAGCTATTGCTGCAGTAGGCATGTTATCTATTGTTGGTATGATAATTTCCTCTGACGCTTACGGCCCTATCGTTGATAATGCTAAAGGTATTGCTGAACAATCAGGATTGGGAGAAAAAGTGATAAAAATAACCGATCGTTTAGACGCCGCTGGCAATACTGCTAAAGCAATCACTAAAGGTTTTGCCATTGGGGCCGCTGCTCTAACTGTTCTTTCTCTTTTTGCAGCCTATGCTAAATTAACGGGGATTAAAACTTTAAACTTAATGGAACCCAATGTAATTGTTGGGGTATTCTTAGGGTCTATAGCGCCACCCTTTTTATCAGCTTTATTGATCTTAGGCGTTCAAAGAAATGCCGGTCGAATGATCGAAGAAGTGCGTCGACAATTCAAAGAAATTCCCGGTTTATTAGAGAGGAAGGAAAAACCTGATTATGCTAGATGCGTTGATATTGCAACCAAAGGCGCTCTTTCTGAATTAGTCTTACCTTCTGTCTTGGCAATAATTTTTCCTTTGACTACCGGTTTTTTACTGGGAAACCATGCTCTAGCTGGGTTCTTAGGCGGAAGTATTTTTTCTGGTATAATTTTCGCCCTTTTAATGGCCAACTCCGGTGGGGCTTGGGATAATGCAAAAAAATATATCGAAGAGGGAAAACTTGGTGGCAAAGGCTCAGCTGCTCATAAAGCTGCTATTATCGGCGATACAGTGGGTGACCCTTTTAAAGATACAGCCGGACCCACGATTAATACTTTAATTACAGTAATGTCTTTGGCGGCTACTATTTTTGCTCCTTTAATTCTTAAATGGACTCTATTTAAATAATTCAGACTTGACTTTTGAAATTAAAGTTGTATTCTGAAATTAGAGAAATTTAAATGAATTTAATCCCAACTGTTATTGAAAAAACTCAACGGGGAATAAGAGCTTATGATATTTATTCAAGGCTTTTAAAAGACCGGATTATTTTTTTGGCCGGTCCCATCACCGATGCGGTTGCTAATTCAGTTATTGCTCAACTTCTGTATCTAACCAGCAAGGATTCAAAAAAAGATATTCAACTTTACATTAATTCACCAGGCGGTGTATTAACCGCGGCTTTAGCGATTTACGATACTATTCAGTATGTTAAATGCTCAGTTTCAACAGTTTGTGTAGGGGCAGCAGGATCGGGAGCAGCGGTTTTATTAGCGGCTGGCAATAAAGGGAAAAGATTTGCCCTACCGAACGCGGAGATTTTACTTCATCAAGTAGCAGTCAGTGGACTAGCTGGTCAGGCAATAGAAATTGAGATTACGGCTAAACAAGTGATGAAGCTGAAGAATAAAATTAACAAAATTTTAGCGAAACATACTGGTCAGCCTTTAGAAAAGATTGGAAAAGATACTGATCGCGATTTCTATCTTTCGGCCGAAGAAGCCAAAGAATACGGAGTGATCGATGACGTGATTAAGGCCTGGAAGTAATCCACGATTTTTCCTAAAACCAGGTATCTTTGCAACCAAATGGCTCTATTCCCCGCCAGAGAAGGCGGGATTTATTTTGGAGATTTCTTTTTAGAAAAATTAATCTTTGGTAACTTCGATAGCTTAACATTCAAGTTTTGTCTAATGTTAATTATTAAGTTGCCAAGTAGATAACATGACCCAACTTAATACGATTTTAGCAACGATGGTTGCGGCAGGCATTGGAGCATTTTTAGGTTATTTTGCTCGTCAATCCATCGCCAAACGAGACTATGCTACTATCGAATCTAAAATTCAAAAAAGAATAGAAAAGTATAAAAAGGAAGCCAAAGATATAACTTCCCAAGCTAAGGAAAAATCGGCCAAGATCATTGATTCAGCAAGACGAGAAGTGGATTCAAGGAATAGAGAATTACTTAAGAGAGAAAAGATTCTATTGAAAAGAGAAAACATTCTAGATGAAAAGATTTCTGTTTTCGAAAAAAGCAAAACAGAATTCGGAGAAAAAGTACAAAGACTTAAGAGGATAAAAGAAAATCTCGAAAACTTAGAGAGGGAAGCCCAGGCAAGAATTGAAGAGATTTCCGGATTATCAGAAAAAGAAGCTAAAGAGGAATTGTTTAAAAATTTACAAAAGGAGTACAATAAAGAAATTCTAGAAAAAATAAAAAAATTAGAGACAGAAGGATACGAAAAATTTGAACAGAAGGCCAAAGAGATTCTAGCTGCTACAATTCAAAAATTAGCGGTCTCGCAAGCCCAAGAAATCACCACTACCACCCTTGCTTTACCCTCTGAAGATATAAAAGGGAGAATCATTGGCAAAGACGGCAGAAATATTAGAACTTTGGAAAAGTTGACAGGGGTAGAAATAATTATTGACGAAACCCCCGAGCTTTTAGTAATTTCAGGTTTTGATCCTATCAGAAGACATATTGCCAAGATAGCCTTGGAGAAATTGATGGAAGATGGAAGGATTCAACCAGCCCGGATTGAGGAGCAGGTTAAAAAAGTAGAATCCGAGATTCAAAATCAAATTAAAAAAGCCGGCGAACAAGCAGCTTATGAAGTAGGTGTATTGGATTTGGACCCTAAACTTATGCGACTTTTGGGAAGATTGAAATTCAGAACTAGTTATGGTCAAAATGTACTTTTGCATTCCATTGAAGTTGCGCTGTTGGCTCGAGCTTTAGCTTATGAAATTGAAGCTGATCCTAAAATTGCTCTCAAAGCTGGCCTTTTGCATGACATTGGAAAGTCCGTCGATCATCAGATTGAAGGTTCACATGTTGACATCGGTATTAAAATTCTAGAAAAATTTGAGGTAGAAAAGGAAGTCATCACTGCTATGAAGTCACACCACGAAGAATATCCTTATGGAAGCCTGGAATCTATTTTAGTGCAGACAGCCGATGCAATTTCTAGTAGCCGACCGGGAGCGAGGAAGGATACGCTAGAGAATTACCTAAAGAGACTTGGTGAACTGGAAGAGATTGCCCTTTCTTTCCCTGGAGTTACCAAAGCCTGGGCTTTGCACGCCGGCCGGGAAATCAGAGTTTTTGTCAAACCAGAGGAAATCGATGATTTATCAGCAAAAAAATTAGCAAAAGAGATTGCTAATAAAATTCAGACTGAGTTGAGGTACCCTGGCGAAATTAAGGTGACGTTAATCCGGGAAAGGCGAATAGTAGAATATGCAAGATAGATCTAGGACTAAAAAACCGCCGCGTTCGCACGCGGCGGTTTTTTTAAAAATTGAGCGGCAGACGGCATTTGAATCCATGACTTCCCCGCCTTATTGTGGGAGCGGGTGAAGGGAATTGAACCCTCGTATCTTGCTTGGAAGGCAAGCGCACTG
>LJNG01000020.1 GCA_001302985.1 Parcubacteria bacterium DG_74_3 | reverse complement strand
AAAGGTTTTAAAAAGAAAAGAAAGATTCCTCAGCGGGCTCGGCTGCGAGGTGTCTCCCTCGGCAAGTAGCCTCAGATTGATAAAATTATTTTTTAATCTCCAGAATTTATATTTTTTGATAACTTTTTCTTTTTCCTCTGGTGTTAACATATTTTTGTGCCCCCACCAGGACTCGAACCTGGAACCAATTGCTTAAGAGGCAACTGCTCTGCCAATTGAGCTATGGGGGCTAATGGTGCACAATACAACAACAGGGAAACGGCTCACAATCAAGAGGTGAAAAAACGTGGCAGGAGCCATTATTCAATCTACACTCTCCTACCCCAGAACAAAATCCACCAAAACCAGCACAAGTAGAAGGCACCCCACCACCTCCGGAACAATCAATTTCCCACCAGGTTCCCAGGCCTGTCCATTTTGCTATGCCAATATAGGTGAAAAAAGTGTTTATAAAGACCCAAGATATCATAATAATTGTTATACCAATGATAGCTGTTGTAACAATTGATTTTGCTCGACCCACCCTTGCTGGGCTGGGCCCGGCAATAAGAAAATAAAATCCGCCAATTACCAACATCAAAACCGCAATAATTGGAGCCAGACAGGTCAAAAGATAATCAACTACATTATTGAAAAGGACAAAAAGATGACAGAATTGGCACTGCTCCTCAGGGTCAATTTTTCCATTATCATTGAGGTCTCTGCCACAAGGCACCAGAGGTCCCTCACAAATAGCCCTGGTTAAGCCGGGGATTAAAAATAAAATCAACAAAGTTGCTAAAAAAATTTTTCTCATTAATTTCATTTTAAACCACTAACTCAAAACCAGCAACTAAAAAACTAAATTGCTCTCCGAGCAATTCCAGTGCCCCCGGAAGGACTCGAACCCTCAACTCGAGTTCCGAAGACTCGCACGTTATCCATTACGCTACGGGGGCTGCCTAAATTTTAGCAGAAAAATTGTCTTTCGACAAGCTCAAGATAATCCTGAGTTTAACGAATGGGTTGAAAAAAGCAAAGTTTAAAGCTAAAATAAAATTATGTCAATTTCAAAAGAGGTAAAAACAATAATCTCAAAATTAGAAAAAGCAGGTTTTGAAGCCTTTATTGTCGGAGGCTGTGTTAGAGATTTTTTAAGAAACGTTGAGCCCGAAGACTGGGACGTAGCCACCAATGCTAAACCCAAAGAGATTCAAAGGATTTTCCCCAAAAGTTTTTATAATAATAAATTTTTTACAGTCACTGTTCAGACAGGAGGCAAAAAAGCTAATTTGAAAGAAATTGAAATTACTACCTATCGTTCCGAAGCTAAATATACTGATAAACGCCATCCAGATGAAATAAAGTTTGCCAAAACCATTAAAGAAGATCTATCGAGAAGAGACTTTACTGTTAATGCCATGGCCATGGATGGTGAATTAGAAATTATCGACCCTTTTAATGGCCAGAAAGATTTTAAAAAGAAAATTATTCGGGCAGTAGGCAATCCCGAGAAAAGATTTTCTGAAGATGCCTTAAGAATGATGAGAGCAGTAAGATTTGCCACCACCTTAGATGTTTCTCTTTCATTAACTGCCAGCTGGCAGATTGAAGAAAATACAGCAAGAGCTATTGAAAAAAACTCACCCTGGCTTCGGGCCATTTCCCAAGAAAGAATCAGAGACGAGTTTTTAAAAATTATTATGGCAGAGAGAGCTTCCGATGGCATCGAGCTTTTGAGAAAATTAGGTCTCCTCAAACATATAGTTCCAGAATTAGAAGAAAATTACGGAGTTTCTCAAAACAAACACCATATTTACGATTGTTATACCCATGCCCTTTTGTCCCTTAAATATGCTGCTAAAAGAAAATTTAATAAATTTGTTAGGTTAGCAGCCTTACTTCACGATATTGGTAAACCAAGAACCAAAAAGGGAGAAGGACCAGAAGCCACTTTTTATGGCCACGAAATAGTGTCTGCTCAAATGACAGCCCAAATTTTGAATCGTTTAAAATTTCCCAAAAAAGAGATTGAAAAAATTGTTAAACTGGTAAGATATCATCTTTTTTATTATCACCCAGATGAAGTCGGAGAGAGTTCGGTTAGAAGGTTGGTGCGTCAGGTTGGACCAGAAAATATGAAAGAATTATTAGAGGTTAGAATGGCAGATAGAATCGGCTCTGGTGTACCAAAAGCCGAACCTTACAAATTAAGACACTTAAGATACGTCATTGAGAAAGTTAGCAGAGACCCCATTTCAGTTAAGACGCTTGAGGTTTCAGGAAACAATGTCATGAAAATTTTAAAAATCACACCGGGACCTAAAGTAGGACAAATTTTAGATATTCTCTTGGGAGCTGTTCTGGAAGACCCAAAGAAAAATAAAAAAGAATTTTTAGAAAAAGAAATTAGAAAATTGGCTAAAGTATCGGATGAAAAATTAAAAACCTTAGTTCAGAAAGCCAGAGAAGAACGAGCAAGGGTGGAGATAAAAAGAGATGAAATGACTAAGAAAAAGTATTGGGTTACATAAGTTGCGGAGTGTGGTATAACGGCAGTACATACCCTTCGGGAGGGTAAAGCCCGAGTTCGACTCTCGGCACTCCGACAATGAAATTTTACTACAGTACTTGTCTTCAAGGGCCTGTAGTTCAGTGGGAGAACGCCGCAATCGCAATGCGGAGATCGGCGGTTCGAATCCGCCCGGGTCCATATGAACACAAAAGAAACCGGTATCCTTGGAGAAAAAATTGCTTCAGATTATTTAAAAAAGAAAGGATATCAAATTTTGGATAAAAATTATTCTTTAAGAATTCCAGGCAGTCCCCTCAAGGGAGAGATTGATATTATAGCTAAACCCCAGAAAAAAATCTTTGATGACCCTTGGGGCAAGAAAGAGAATACCATCCATTTTATCGAAGTGAAAACCCTCCGAGACCCAGATTCCTTGATTGAACCAGAAGAAAAAATCAACCTGGAAAAACAAAAGAAATTAGTTAAAGTTGCGGAAAGCTGGCTGATGCAAAAAAAGTTTCCCCTAGATTCAAAGTGGCAAATTGATGTTATTTCCATTAAAATAAATGAAAAGGAAAAAAGAGCCAGAATCCGACATTTAAAAAACGTAATTAGTTTTTAAGAGTCAAGGTCAAGAATCTCATTGTATTATCAATGTATATAAATAATATATATGAAAGAGCAAATTGGTTTAGTTGTTGATGAAGGAACCGATCTAACTCCGCAAATAATTGAAAAAAATCAAATGGTGGTTGTACCCTTTAAGGTTTATTGGCCATCAGAAATAGAAAATCTACCGGGCCCGACCATTTTTCATAAAATGCGAGAGGCTGACAAAAGAGGAATTAAAGGCTTTTGCAAAACCTCACAACCTTCTCCCAAAGACTTTCTCGATGCTTTTAAGGAAGCCCTTACAAAATTTGAGAAAATTATTTGTATTACTATTACCTCAAAGCTATCTGGCACTTATAATTCAGCGGTCCAGGCAAGAAATCTTTTATCAGCAGAAGAAAAAGATAGGATATTTGTTGTTGATTCTCTTAATGCAATTTGTGGTGATGGACTTCTTGTATTAAGAGCAGTTGATTTAATCAAAAAGGGCAAATTAGCAGAGGAAATTGTAAAAGAATTAGAAATCTTCACTTCTAAAATTCACCTAATTGCTATTCTCGAGGACCCAAAGTGGTTGGAGGCTTCGGGTAGGATTTCCCCCACCCTAGCTAACTGGATTCGAAGAGCAGCTAAAATCGGTGTGAGACCCCTAATAGGATTTAAAGAGGGGGTGCTCAAGGCAATCGGAATTAAACGGGGCGTGAAAGATATCCCAACTGCTCTTTTCCAGGAACTAGAGGTTAAAACAAAAAAATTAAGAGAAAAAGGAAAGATAATCAGGGTGGCTATTATTCATTGTCTCTACGAAGAAGGAGCTCGAGAATTAAAAGAGATGATAGAAAATAATCTGGAGAATACCGAGGTAGCTTCCCTGAACACAATTGACACTGTTATTGGCAGCATTGTGGGTCCGGGTGCTTTGGGTTTCGCTTGGTGTGAAATTTAAAATTAGCAGGAGGTGTTTCCTGCCCAAGAGAGAAAATGCTATGGCCGGGAAGTTATCCTTGTCACTTTAAAACAAGATAAATTCTCTGGAGAGCAGTTAGGTTGGTTAAAAAAGCCAGAACAATTATCAAATAAAGCATCCAGGAAAAATTAAGAATTCCCAAAAAAATAGTTAAAAAGACCAAAATCATTCTTTCTCCACGGCCGACAAGGCCTTTTTTCATTTCTTTTTCGACCAACCCCTTTTCTTTAGCTGCAGCTTTGGCATAAGTAGTGAAGAGAGAACCAGAGAAAGCCAAGAAAATCCAGACAGGAGCTGGTAAAAAAATTTCTGGTAAGGGTAAAAACAAAAAACCAAACCAGATTATTCCTTCCACATAACGGTCACAAATCGTGTCTAAATAAGCCCCTCTTTTTGTTACGATCTGGGTTTTTCTAGCCACAGCGCCATCAATAAAATCTAAAACAAAAGAAATAAAGCCCATCAATAAAGCCGTTACCAAATTCCTTTTTATTAAAAACCAAAAGGTCAAAAGAGCAAAAAAAATAGAAAGCAGACTGTATTGATTGGCAGTTAAAAATTTTGAGAAAAATTCTCCTGTCTTGATCTCAATTTTTTTAAATCTTTCTCTTTTCTCTGCTAACATAGGATTTTGTCTTTATAATATTTCTTATTGAGTGGTCGATAATTTTTTCTAACAAATTAGCTTCCCCTCCCCCAATTTTCACATCTTTATTTTTAATTTTTTCAAAAATTTCATTAATTGAAAGACCTTGACCAGGAATTTCAAGATAGGCTTTACCCAAAAATCGAGAACTGTGGGCATCGGAACCCGCAGTCATTGGTAGATTGTGTTTCTGAGCAAAAGATAGGGCTTTTTTGTTTCCCGCTCCAAAAATGGTAGCATTTAAAACCTCTATTCCGTCAATAATACTAATTATTTTTTTAAAATCTCCCCCAAAACTACAGTTGAAACCAAAAGGATGGGGGATGATAGCCATGCCTCCCACTGTTTTTATTTCTCTAATTGTTTCTTGGACAGAAAGATGGTTGGGAATTGTTTTTTTAACATTTAATCCCAGAATATCTCCCTCTCTGCTTTTTATCTCAATTCCTGGAATAATCAAGATTGGTTTATCAGAAGCCAAACGAACGGCTTCCAATGCTCCCTTAATTGTTTGGTGGTCGCAAATAGCAATACAATCAATGCCCCTCTGAAGGGCAGCTTGAACCATTTCCCGGGGCGAAGCTAAACTATCGTAAGAATAAGAGGTATGGACATGAAGATCGGCTTTCATTTGAACATTTTAACATCTGGACAATCTTCTTCTCAAGGGTTACAATGGTGAAAATAACTTTTATGCTTAAATGGATTTTATCATCTTTTTATTTTTGAACCTTAAAAGATATATAGTAAATCAATCTTCGCTTCTTGCCTCGGCTGACACGCAGTCAGCTCAAAAGGTAAAATAGGTTTAAAACACAAGCTGCTGCTATCTCTCGCCGAGCCTTAAAGGTTTTAAAA
>LJNG01000019.1 GCA_001302985.1 Parcubacteria bacterium DG_74_3 | reverse complement strand
TAGATTCTTTTTTAAATAACTGACAATTTTTTCTTTAGGAAGGTAAATTGCCCAGGGTTTATCAATTGCCTCAATAATCTTTTCGGAACTTATTTTTGCTTTAATATCTTTTTTTTCTCGGCCTGCCACATCATAAATATCAGTGATAATTAATCTGTCAATTGGTGCCCCCTGAAACACTTTTACAAAATCATTAAACAAATAATAGGTTCTTTGATACTGGTGGGGCTGGAAAATACACCAAATTTTTTCTTTGGGAAATTTTTCCCGAGCTGCCTTGAGCGTTACTCTTACTTTGGTTGGGTGGTGAGCGTAGTCATTGATTAAAGTAAATTGTTTTGGATGGTGGATTTTAATAATTTCAAAGCGGCGCCAAGAACCCCTATACTTAGAGAGAGCTTGAAAAGAAACCCTGTCTGGAATTTCTAAAGCTTGAGCTACGCTTAGGGCAGCTAGGGCATTGGAAACATTATGTTCTCCCGGTATTTTGAGAATTTTTTTAATCTCTGAGGTTTCTTTTTGACCAAAAAAATAATATTTAAGATTTTTAATTTTTGGACTACTCTTTATAAGTTTTTGAATGTTGTTATCGGCTTTATTTGCCACCAAAACTCCATCTTCGGGAATGTGAGAAGTGTATTCTCTATAAATGTTTAAAATGTGATTTAAGCTCTGAAAATAATCTAAATGCTCTCTTTCAATGCTGGTCAGAACGATAATTTTGGGCCAGTAATTTAAAAAAGAAGCTTGCCATTCGTCAGCTTCAATTACCAGATATTTACTCTTCCCCACTCGACAATTGGAATCTCCCCACTCTTTTAATTTGGTACCAACAATAACCGTGGGGTCAAAACCTGCTTTTTCTAACAAGAGTCCAATCATAGCAGTGGTGGTGCTTTTTCCATGGGTTCCTGAAACTGCAATGGTCCAATACTTTTTGGTTAATTCTCCCAGAGCCTCTGGATAACTTTGTATTTTAATCTTTCCTTTTCTTGCCTCTTCTAATTCCGGATTATCTGGTCTTATGGCGGGACTATAAATCACCTGTTTGACTTCGGGTGTTAAATTTTGAGGGCTGTGAGGACCAATAGAAATTTGAGCCCCCTTTTTCTTAAGGGCCTGAGTTATCTCAGAAGAAGCTAAATCTGAGCCACTTATTTGGTGACCCTTTTCTAAATAGTATTGAGCTAAAGCTGAGACACCAATACCTCCAATGCCAATAAAGTGGATTTTCATAGTTTGAATGGGCAGGATTCAAGAACAGCATATTCTGCACCACCCCTTTTTAGCGTGCTTTCCATTACCTCAATAGAATCTACGGGAAAACTCAGGTTTATTTCTTCTTCTACTTTAGGTCTTTCTTCAGCTTCAATTCTTCTCCACTCCCAGGCCCTGATTCGGCCCAGGTTAATATGAGGGGCAAAAGGCCTTCTTTCTCGATGAAAGTTAACTCTTTCTAATAAAGAACCTTCCAAATCGTTTTTAAGGGCTGCTACCTCGGGAGATTTCTCTCCTTCAACCCAAACCATTCGAGGTGGTATTTTTTTGGGAGGACCATAACAAACTTTATTTAAATTTATGGCGAAAGAATCGTGTTTTGAAGCAATTTCTTTTGTAATTTCACAAACTTCGAAAACTTCTTCATCTTTAAGATAACCCAAAAAAACCAGGGTAATGTGTAAATTTTCTCTTTTTGTCCACCTGACTGGTAATTCAGGCCAGGTGGCCTGACGATTAACCAGTTCTTTTTTTACCTCTTCTGGCAAATTTATAGCGATGAAAACGCGATGCATTACATTCTTTGAAGTGACGTATAAATCTTTTTCAGTATATCAAATTTACCTAAAAACTCAATCACGCCTCCTGTCGGAATCTGTGCGAGAAGACTTTCCATACAGGTTTATAAAGACCCCTATTGACTAAATATTTTTGAAATGAGAAGCTAAAAATAGTCCTTAAAAAAGAAAAAAAGGAGAAAAAGCAAAAGTGATAGAACCAAACGTAGGAATAACTGAGATGGGAGTAGTCATTCCCGAACATTATATTAAGGTAGCAGAGATAGCCAAACTTCGAGGATTAGACCCAGGATTTGCCACAAAAGGCCTAGGGCTTTTGGAAGCCAGAATTCCTTACGCAACTTCGTTAGAAAACCTTATTGCCCAGGCTGTTCAGGAAATAGATTACAAGGATGTCAAACGATTTTATGTTGGTACTGAATCAGACCCTGATATGTCAAAACCATTAGCAGTAACTGCCCTGAATAAGAAACTAGGGCTTACGGTTGTGCCGGTTCAATCAAAATTTGCTTGTCTGGAAGGAGTTCAAGCCCTACTTTTAGCTTGCGAATACAGTGTGTCTCACGGGGGGAAACCCGCCATTGCTATAGCTGGAGATCGTTCTATTTATGACAAAACAGACCCTCAAGCAGAAATAACTGGTGGTTGTGCAGCCATAGCTATGAGAGTTGAGTTAAATCCAGAGATCCTGGCTTTAGACTATCAACATATTGGTCAATATGCTGAAGATATAGATGACTTTAGAATTCCTCTATGGATGGCCCCCTTTCCCGCAGTTGATGGTCCCTTAACGAAACCCGCCTTCTTAAAATGTATCAAGTGGGCTGTGATGGACTGGAAAAAAGCCAATCCCGGCTTCGCTCTCTTAGATAGATTGGATTACTTTATAGTTCATGTGCCCTTTTCCAAGATGGTAGAGTGGCATATGGCAATGTTCTGGCGTCACGAAAAGTACGGTGAAGAAAAACATCTGACCATAGAAGAATGCGCAGAAAATCCAGCTTTGTGGGATGATTATAAAAAGACCATTGATGAGACAAGAAAGATACCAGAGTTTCAAGAATTCTTTACTAAAAAAGTAAAGCCAGGTCTACGATATAATCCTCACATTGGCAATTGTTATACCGGCTCTATTTTCATTTCATTAATTGCGGTGTTGGAGAAAATTAAAAAGAACCAAGAACTTGGCATGGCAGCTTACGGCAGCGGAGCAGGCTCTCTAGTAGTGATGGGCCGGGCAATGAAGAGTGGTTTCCAGAGTAACCTCAAAGAACAAATAGACCAAAAAAGAGAAGAACTTACTCTTGAACAATACGAAGAGTGGAGAGAAAGAACCCTAAAAGAAATCCGAGCTACTCCTATATTTTAAAAGGAAAGCAAAAAACTCTTTCCTTTTTTTGTTGAAAAAGTGATAAAATAAAAGAAATATGAAGGAAGCCTTACTATACAAAGCATTAAAAGAGAAAAAGGTTCAGTGTCGGAATTGCGCCCATTATTGTGTGATCGAACCCGGTAAAAGAGGAATTTGTGGCGTTAGAGAAAATAAGAATGGGAAATTATATGCTTTAAATTATGGTAAAGCAATTGCCGTCCATATTGATCCGATTGAGAAAAAACCCTTTTTCCATTTTTTGCCTGGTAGCCACTCTCTTTCAATAGCTACGGTAGGTTGTAATTTTGCCTGTAAAAATTGCCAGAACTGGGATATTTCTCAGGGTTTTAAAGGAGAAAAAGAGATTTTTGGAGAAGATTTGCCACCCAAAGAGGTTGTGAAGATGGCTCTGGAAAATAATTTACCGAGCATTTCTTACACTTATACCGAACCCACTATTTTTTCGGAATATGCTTTAGACACAATGAAGATAGCCAAGAAAAAGGGTCTGAAAAACAATTGGGTCACCAATGGATTTTGGTCCAAAGAATTATTTGGATTAATTTGGCCCTATTTAGACGCTGCTAATGTAGATTTAAAGGGTTTTTCTGATGAATTTTATATTAAAGTTTGTGAAGCCAGACTGCAACCCGTTTTAGACAATTTAATTGCCCTAAAACAAAAGAAAATCTGGGTAGAGGTGACCACCTTGTCTATTCCCACTCTCAGTGATTCAGAAGAAATGTTTAAAGGTATTGCTAAATTCATTAAAGAAAAATTAGGACCTGAAACCCCCTGGCATATAACTCAATTTTCCGGAGCAATCTCCTGGAAACTTCAACATCTGCCAGAAACCCCAACTTCAATCCTTAAAAAAGCCTATGAAATCGGGAAAAAAACAGGTTTAAAATATGTTTACACGGGCAATGTACCCGGTCTTCCCTCTGAAGACACTCTCTGTCCCAAATGTGGAACCTTAGCAATTGACAGAATGGCTTATATTGTTCGTCGTTATGACAAAAATGGAAAATGCCCTAAATGTGGGGCAAATTTGGATTTAATTTTAGAATAAATTATTATGGCTCAAATAGTTTTTGCTTGTTTTTCTCCCCATCCGCCAATTATTTTACCCTCTGTAGGCTCTCTTCCGGACAGGGCAAAAGTTCGAAAAACAATCGAGGCTTTAGAGAATTTAGGTCAAGAATTTAAAGAACAAAAACCCAACTCGATAATTATTTCCTCGCCTCATCGCGATTGGGGATTTAATGTTCCTCTTTATTTTTTAGCAAAAGATTTCGAAGGAGAGATAAAAACCTTTTTAACAGGTCTAGAATCACCTAAATTTTATTTTGAAAAAGGAAAAAATACTTATAAGACCCTGAAAGAAGATACAAAATATGCCCTGATTGGCTCAGGAGACCTTTCCCATTGCTTGAAAACTGATGGTCCTTATGGATTTCATCAAGATGGGCCCGAATTTGATAAAGCTCTTATTGAATATCTAAAGAAGAAGGATATTGGAAAAATTTTAAAGCTTAATGAATATTTTCCCGAAGCTGGAGAATGCGGTCTTCGCTCTTTTTGTTTTATTCTTGGAATTTTGGAGGCTTATTCCGTAAGCTCAAGGAAAGACTGGCAAGCAGAAATTTTATCTTATGAGGGTCCTTTTGGGGTTGGCTATTTGGTGGCTAATTTTAAGTTAAAATGAGATTAATTGAAATTAAAAAAGCAGACCTGGTTATTTTCGTTGGAGATACTCACGGTGATTTAGAGGTTTCTCAAAAGGTCGTTGGAAATTATTTGAATACTGACAATAAAATTGTTTTTTTGGGAGATTATGTTGACCGAGGGCCATTTTCAAAAGCAAACCTCGATTTTTTATTAGAAACCAAAAGAAAAAATCCTGAAAAAATCTATCTTTTACAGGGAAACCACGAGGGTTATCCTATTATAAAATTTTTTCCTGCTGACTTTTGGGAAAGTTTAGATGAAAGAGATTATAAGAAATACAGCTCTATTGTTATAGAATTCCCCCTGGCTTTAATTGTGAAAAACATCCTTGCTCTCCATGCCGTTCCTCCTGACCTAAAAACAACGAAGACCAACCATATTCCTTCGAAAGAAATTAATAAAATTAAATTAGGGAGCAAGGAGTGGCAACAAATTACCTGGGGAGACTTTTATGAAGAAAAGGGAGATTATTTAGGTCAAGATTTATTTTCTGGTCGTTCCAGGTTTGGCAAAGATTATTTTTTAAAAATAATGAAAAGATTCGATAAAAACATTTTAATCAGGTCTCATCAACCCGATGCACCTCAATTTATGTTTGATGATAGATGCCTAACTATTTTTAGTTCCTCTATTTATGCTCGAGAACGAACTATTGCTATTTTAGATTTTAAAAAAGAAATTAAAAGCGCCAAAGATTTGGAAATTAAAAAAATTTAGAAAATGACTATAATTGAACTGGTAAAAATAACAATAGAAACTTTTGTTAAGGAGGGAAAAATTATTTCTCCACCCGATGACTTATCAGAAGAATTCTTGAAGGAAAAATCAGGAACTTTCATTACGATTAAAAAAAATGGAAAATTGCGAGGTTGTATTGGAACTTATTTGCCCACTCAAATCAATATTGCCCAAGAAATTATTCGTAATGCTGTTGCAGCAGCTACCAAAGATTATCGGTTCGGCCCCATTCAAAAAGAAGAACTCCCTAATCTTTCTTATATTGTCTATATTTTAAGTTATCCAGAAGCAGTAAAAGATATTAACACATTAAATCCTAAAAAATTTGGTATCGTTGTGAGAACGGGACCCTTAGCTTTTCCAAATGAAGAAAGCGTGGTTTTCAATGGACTCGTTCCTTACAGAACCGGTGTTTTACTTCCGGATTTGGAAGGAGTAGACACGATTGAAAGGCAAATTTCTATTGCCTGTCGAAAAGGAGGGTTTGACCCCACGAAAGAAAAAATTTTAATTTATAGGTTTACTGTTAAAAAATATCAATAAAACCTTTGTAAATTTTCTAACTTATTATACTTTATCTATTAATCCCTGACAAAATTTTTTCATTTTTTCAAGTTCTGCCACCCCCTTTTTTGTTGTCCTGTAAGCTCTTTTTCCTTTATACTTTTCACCCTTAATATAGCCTTTTGTTCTTAGCTGGAATAAAACTTTTGAAACCAATAATTTATTAGGCAAAAAACCAAATTTTTCAAAAACTAATTTTTGAATATCTTCATTGGGAATTTCTCTTTGTTTGCCCAAAGAAAGAATATAAATCCAGAGATTTCCCTCAGTATTTAATTTTTTAAATCTTTTAAAAGGTTCCATAAATTAAAATTTAGAATTATCGTTCTCGTTTACCCAGAATAAACTCTTCAACCATTTCCCTGGCTTTCTCATCAGTAAATTGCTGAGGGGGATGTTTCATAAAATAAGCTGAAGTTGAAATCAAGGGTCCTCCAATTTTTCTGTCTAAAGCAATTTTTGCCAACCTGATAGCATCAATTACACAGCCTGCTGAATTTGGTGAATCTTCAACGTTTAAACGAAGCTCAATATCCATTGGAATATCGCCAAATTGTTTTCCTTCAATTCGAATAAAAGCTATCTTTCTATCTTTTAGCCAGGGAACATAATCTGAAGGCCCAATATGTAAATTATCATAACTTAATCTTTTTGAAAGCTGAGATTCGACACTCTCTGTTTTAGAAATTTTTTTGGATTTTAGTCTTTTCCGAGAAAGCATATTCAAAA
>LJNG01000018.1 GCA_001302985.1 Parcubacteria bacterium DG_74_3 | reverse complement strand
GAAATTTAAACTCTTGAAGCGCTCTTTCTACGTCCCTACTTTTTCCCTGAATAATAATTATTTCTTTTATTTTTGCTTTCTTTAAACCATTAATAACGTACCAAATTAAAGGTCTTCCCATTATTTTTATTAAAGACTTATGCTCTTTATTGAAAGGCCAGAAACGGGAACATTCGCCGGCAGCTAAAATTATAGCTTGCATAGATTTTTTTGATTAATTAATTAAATTAATAATAATTTTAGCCAATTTTTGAGGATTGTGCTCAATCGACCCTTTTAATAAAAGATTCTCACCGATAAATTTTACCCTGGGCAAATCCTCATTAACTTTCACTAAGCCCAGTAATTTGGGATGTTGTCTTCTATAGTTTTTAATCATCTTTTTTTCAGGAATAAAGTTATTATAAATAACGTAATCAACCTTTTTCTTTAAATATTTCTCTATTTCGTTTACAAAATCTAAAACAGTAAAATTGTTGGTTTCGCCATGCTTGGTCATTAAATTGCAAACGTAAACCGTTTTGCCCTTATTTTTTCTAATCGCTTCTGGGGTTCCCTGGGTCAATAAAATCTGGGCAATTGTAGAATATAAATCGCCTGGCCCAATCACAATTAAATTGGCCTTCCTTAGAACTTCTAAACTTTTGGGATAAGCTTTAGCTCTCGGTCTCAAAAAAACTTTTTTTATTCTTAGCTCTCCGTTATGTTTTGGGGTATCGATGTTTGTTTCTCCAGAAATTATTCTACCGTTCTCTAAAACAGCATAAAGATTTGATTTCTCCAGGGTTGAAGGTAAAACCTGGTGCTCGACGTTTAAAATTTTACCTATTGTTTTAATTGTTTTTTCATAATCTTGAGTAACGAGCTCTAAAGCAGTAATGAAGAGATTGGCAAAATTATGTCCCTTTAATTGACCAGTTTGAAAGCGGTAATTAAAAAGTTCTTCCATTGCAGGAGATGTGTTAGCCAGAGCAATAATGGCTCTCCGAATATCACCGGGAGAAACTATTTTATATTCTTTTCTCAGTCTCCCTGAAGAGCCCCCTGAATCAAGCATGGCACAAATTGCCGAGATTTTGACCGGATATTTTTTTAAGCCGGCCAGAGTTGTTTTTGGCATGGCGTTCCCGCCACCCAGACAAACTATGTTTTTCATTCTCTTTGACATATCCTCTTTTTTATCTTAAACTAAAACAGAATTATGGTAAAGCAGGGGTCTCCAAATAAATTATTAGTAAGGGGTGGTAAATCCCTTTCTGGCGAAGTTGAGATTTCAGGTTATAAAAATGCAGCCGGGGCTTGCCTAGCAGCTACCTTATTATCTGAAGAGCCTTCAATTCTGTATAATCTTCCTCAAGTTTCTGATGTCTTAAATCAAATTGAAATTTTAAAAGAAATGGGGGTGGAAATTAGATGGCTGGGAGAAAGAAAAATACAAATTAATCCCCGAAACATTAACCCAGAAAATATTCCCGTTGCCCTCTTTGAAAAAATGAGGGTTTCTGTTTTGCTAATTGGCCCTCTTTTAGCTCGCTTTAAAAAATTAAAAGTTCCTCATCCTGGTGGAGATAGAATCGGATTAAGACCTATTACCTCTCACCTAGAGGCTCTTAAAAGCTTTGGGGCAAAATTTGAAGAAAAAAATGGTTTTTATTTTTTTGAAGCCCCGCCAGAAATAAAGGGTAGAAAAATTATCCTCAAAGAGTTTTCGGTCACCGCTACCGAAAATGCAATGATGATAGCTGCTCTGTCTCGGGGGCAAACCAAAATTGAAATTGCAGCTGCCGAACCTCAGGTTCAAGACCTGGGAAGCTTTTTAAAGAAAATGGGGCTCAAAATTAAAGGAACGGGAACCCACACCATTGAAATTGAGGGTCAAGAAAAATTATCTGGCGCTGAATTTTCTATTTGTCCCGACCCCCTTGAGGCTGGCACTTTTTTGATTGCTTTAGCAATCACTAATGGAGAGGGAAAAATAAAAAATATTAATCCCGACCACCTTACTTTCTTTTTAGAAAAAATGAAAGAAATAGGAGTCAATTTCGAGGTTCAAAAAAACTCAATCCTAATAAAAAAATCAGGGGATTTTAAGCCCACCAAAATCCAGGTTTTACCCCATCCTGGTTTTCCAACCGATCTCCAACCCCAAACCTCGGTATTGCTAACTCAAGCTCAGGGCAAAAGCCTAATCCATGAGCCCCTGTACGAAAACAGATTTAACCATCTTCATGAGTTAAGAAAAATGGGGGCGGATATTGAAATTACCGATCCCCATCGAGCTTTAATTTTTGGGAAAACAGAATTGTTTGGAAATCGAATAAAAGCCTTGGATATTAGGTCGGGAGCTACTCTGGTTTTAGCAGGTTTAATCGCCAAGGGTCAAACAGAGATTAGCGATATTTCTCAGATTGAAAGAGGTTATGAAAGAATTGAAGAAAAATTAAGAAAATTGGGAGCTCAAATTGAAAAATTGTAATCTTTTGCTAAATTAAACGCTTTGAGGTTTAATTCCAGATATTTTCCTGGAATTTGTTTTTTTATTGCTTTTAAAATAGATTTGGGGCTCAGAGGAACTAAATTTTTAAAAGAAGCTAGACTTATCATAAATACTCCAGCCAAAACTGCCTTTCCAAGCTTCTCTTCACAAAGATTTGTAGCAGGTACCATAATTGTTTTTTTTGAAAACCCTTGAAGTTCTTCTAAAATTTCGGTTTTCTTTGGAATTTTTTCTCCGGGAATTGGTTTTGAAAACTCATTTATTAAAAATAAAGTTCCTATCTCTCTTGAGGCGTAATAACAAGACTTCAAAGCTTCCTGAAGCTCAAGAGAAATTATTAAATTAGCCCCTCCTTCTTTTACTAAAGATGAATAGATTTTTAGTCCAAACCGAAGGGATGTCTCAACCGAACCCCCTCTCTGGGACAAACCGTGGAGCTCTGAAGTTTTCGTATCAAGGCCTTCTAATAGGGCTGCCTCAGCTAAAATCCTGGTTATGGTTATTAAACCCTGTCCCCCTATTCCAACTATAACAATATTAAAATCTTTTTTGTTCATAAATTTTACTTTGAAATCTGGATGCACGGTCGGCGAGCAATAATAACCGACACCTCTTTTTTGTTTAAAAATTCTTTGACGGTTTTTTCTAACTCTCTTAAATTAACAGGGTCAATAACCTTTACATTTTTTACTCCAACAGCCCTCACAATATCTTCAATTTCTATTCCTTTATCTTCGGCCGGAGCTCCGGGATGGGGTTGTTGACCGGTCATTGCTGTGGTTTTGTTGTCCATAATAATAATTAATGGATTGGATTTATTGTAAACAGTATTAATTAGAGCTGGAATTCCGGCATGAAAGAAAGAGGAGTCGCCTACAAAAGCAATTACTTTCTGTTTTTCGGTCTCGTCTGAGCCCCGGCGAAGGGCTTTTTTAATTCCGTGGGCAATCCCGGCAGAAGAACCCATACAAAAGAGATAGTCTTGAAGATAGTGAGGGGGATAAGCTGCTAACATATAGCACCCGATTTCTCCACCAAAAATTGTTCCTTTGGGAGCTGCTCTTTTTACAGATTGAAAAATTAACCAATATGGACAACCCGGGCAAAGCTGGGGAAAGCGTTTTTTGAGCTTTAGATTTTGAAATTTCTTAAGATGGTTTGTGAAGTTAAATTTTGGTTTTTTGTTGGAAAATCTTGTTAAAGCCAGAATAACATCTTCTGGTTTTAATTCTCCTATCTCAGATAACAAATTTTTTCCAAAAATCTCCACTAAAGGATTTATATCTTTAGCTAATCTTTCCACCTCTTTTTCTAAAAAAGGCTCTAATTCTTCCACTACCAAAACCTTTTTAAGGGATTTTATAAATTGTTGAATTTTCTTTTCGGGTAAGGGATAGAAAAATCCTAATTTTAAAACCGGGATTTCTAAATTAAGTTCTTTTAGGGCTTCTATTACATATAAATAAGAAATCCCAGAAGTAATAATCCCCATCTTAGATTTTCCAGAGACCCTTCCTCTATGAATCTGATTCAGGGGAGATTTTTCGGAAACTCTCTTGATTTTCTCTATTTTTTCTAAAAGCTCTCTTTTCATCTCTAAAACTCGCGGGGGCATGGTAGAAAACCGATGAGGGTCTTTTACAAACTTAGCTTTTGTTTTTCCTCTTACAATTTTCCCCAGTTTAACAGGGGCTGTTTGGAGAGCTACCCTGGTTGTTTCCCGAAGCATTATGGGAATTTTAAATTTTTCAGAAAGCTGAAAAGCTAATTTAGTAAATTCTTTACATTCTTGGGGATCAGAAGGTTCCAGTATTGGAATATGGGCTAAGTAAGCAAAGGCTCTTGTGCTTTGTTCAGACTGAGCCGAACTCCAACAGCTCGGGTCATCAGCCACCACTAAAACCTGACCTCCTTTTATTCCCGAATAACACAGGGGTATTAAGAAATCTGAGGCCACGTTTAAGCCAAAGTGCTTCATGGCGACCAGGGATTTTAATCCGGAAAAAGAAGCGCCAGCTGCTGCCTCCAGAGCCACTTTTTCATTGGTTGAAAATTCAAAATGTAAATCTTGAATCTTAGATTTTGAGTTTTGAATCTTGAAGAAAGTGTTACCGATTTCCGATGCCGGGGTTCCAGGATAGGTAGAAACGAATTTAACCCCGGATTCTAAAGCTCCTCTCACTATAGCTTCATTTCCCAAAAGAAGTATTTTTTTAGCGCTTTTTTTTAACAAAACCTTTTCCATGATTTACTCGACGGTTACGGATTTGGCAAGGTTGCGGGGTTTGTCGACATCGCAACCCCGCAAAACTCCCATATAATAAGCAAAAAGCTGAAGAGGAATTACAGAAAGTATGGGAGTAAGCATCTCTAGGGTTTTGGGAACATAAATCACATCTTCAACCATATTTTTAATATCTTTGTTGTTTTCGGTGGTCAGAGCAATAATCGGTCCTCCCCGAGCTTTTATTTCTTGAATATTAGAAATCATTTTCTCATAAACACTGTCTAGGGGACAAATGGCAAGGGTTGGGAATTTTTTATCAATTAAAGCTATGGGGCCGTGTTTCATCTCTCCTGCTCCATAGCCTTCGGCGTGAATATAAGATATTTCTTTTAATTTCAGAGCCCCCTCTAAAGCTACGGGGTAATTGTATTTCCTGCCAATGAATAAAAAGTGATCACATTTTTTGTATTTTTCTGCGAGCGCTTTAACTTGCATGGGTTCATCTAAAACTTTCTTGACAAGCTCAGGAATCTTTGAAAGTTCTTTGGCAATTCTTTGACCCATCACCAAGGACATTTCTCTTTGTCTGCCCAAAAACAAAGTCAAAAGAGCCAAAATAGACAATTGAGAAGTAAAGGCCTTAGTAGAAGCTACTCCAATTTCAGGACCGGCGTGATTATATACTCCGGCCTCTGTCTCTCTGGCAATGGAAGAGCCAACAACATTAACAATACCCAGAGTCAATCCTTCTTTTCTTTTAACTTCTTTAAGGGCAGCTAAGCTATCGGCTGTTTCACCAGATTGAGAGATAAAAAGGTTGGCTGTTTTTTTATCCAAAATTGGTTTGCGATAACGAAATTCAGAAGCTAGGTCTATTTCGGTGGGGATACCAGCATATTCTTCTAACATATATTCTCCCACCAAACCCGCATAATAAGAAGTGCCACAAGCAACGATGTTGACTTTCTTAATATTTTTTAGCTTATCTTGAACCATCTCTATCCCTCCCAGTTTTGCTAAACCCGAATCTATTATAAGCCTACCTCGTAAAGAATTGTTAATGCTTTCTGGTTGTTCCATGATTTCTTTTAACATAAAGTGGGGATAACCACTCTTTTGAGCTTCTTCTAAATCCCAATCAATCTCATTAACTTCTTTTTGAATTCTGTGTTGGTTAAGGTCTTGAATAAAAAACTGGGAGGGGGTTAAAACAGCAACCTCCCCATCATCAAGATAAATAACTTTTTTGGTATGGGTAATAACCGCTGAGGGGTCGGAAGCTGCCAGATATTCTTTTTCTCCCAGACCAATTAATAAAGGGGCAGAGTTGCGTGCCAAAACTAATTTTTCTGGGTCCTCTTTGGAAATAATAGCCAGAGCATAAGTGCCCCTCACGAAACGAAGCGCTTTTCTTACAGCTTCTTCTAAATTTCCCTGAAAGTAATGTTCGATTAGGTGGGGTAAGACCTCTGTGTCTGTTTCGGAAATAAATTTGTGACCCCTTTGGATAAGTTTCTCTTTTAGGGTCTGATAGTTTTCAATTATTCCGTTGTGAACAAGCCAGATATTTTTTTTACAGTCGGTATGAGGGTGACAGTTAAGCTTGGTCACTCCACCATGAGTGGCCCATCTGGTATAAAAAAGAAAGGGCACTCCTTTCAGGTCTACTTTGGCAAGTTTTTTTTCTAAATTAACAATTTTTCCTACAGCTTTTACGGCAGAAACCTCTTTTTGTTCGGGATTATAAACTGCCATGCCAGCTGAATCATAACCCCGGTATTCCAAACGCTTTAGGGCCTCAAGCCCTATTTTAATATCTGTTTTATTACCAATATAACCTACAATTCCGCACATGCTTTTTAAACCACTATATTAATTAATTTTTGGGGAACGAAAACAACCTTTTTAGTTTTTTTGCCCTTTATCCATTTTTTAATTTTTTCTCGAGCAAGTGCTAATTCTTGAGCTTCTTTTTCTAAAATATCAGCCTCTACTTCTATTTTATCACGAACTTTACCGTTTACCTGAATGACTAAAGTTATAATTTTTTCTTTAACCAATTTTTGGTCGTATTTTGGCCATTTTTGTTGGTGAACAGAGCCTCCAAAATCCAATTGGTTCCACAGTTCCTCTGAGAGGTGAGGAGCGAAAGGCGCCATCAAAAGCAAGGTTTGCTTAATTACGTTTCTTCCTATTTCTTTTTTATTCCTCTGGGCAAAATTGACAAACTCCATAAAAGCAGCAATTGGAGTGTTAAACTTAACTTTTTTTAAATCGTCATCAATTTTTTTATTAAGTTTATGAACCGCTCTTTGAGCTTCTGGACTGCTTTCTTTTTTTTGGGCGCATTCAAAAGATAGGTTCCAGAACCTTTCTAAAAATCTAAAAACACCCTTCACTCCCTGGGTACTCCACGCAATAGCTTGGTCAAAAGGTCCCA
>LJNG01000017.1 GCA_001302985.1 Parcubacteria bacterium DG_74_3 | reverse complement strand
AAATTTTAACAGAAATTTTAAATTTAGCAAGGATAAATGATATAATTGAGGAATACCAATATGAAGGTCATTGTTGGTCTGGGGAATCCTGGACGAATATTTCGAACAACTCGCCACAATTTAGGTTTTAGGGTGATTGACAAATTTAGAAAAAGAAATGGCTTACCTGAATTTAAATCCTCTAAAGAATTTAATTCTTTACTTTCAAGAGGCTCTTTTAACAAAGAAAAAATTATCGCTCTAGACCCTAAAAACCTAATTGTAATTCACGATGACCTGGATTTGCCCCTGGGGAAAATCAGAGTCTCAAAGGCCAAGGGGGCAGCCGGACACAAAGGAGTTCAGTCAATAATTAATAAGTTGGGAACAAAAAAATTTTTTAGGTTTAGGGTGGGTATTTTACCCCAGCAGGGAAAGCCCCAAGGGGTAAAAAAATTTGTTCTGAAAAGTTTTACAAGGAAAGAAGAAAAAATTATAAAACGGGTTGTCGAAGAAACGGTTGAAGCAGTTGAGTTTTCTTTAAGGGAAGGGTTAGAAAGAGCAATGCAAGATTATAATAAATAAAAAGGTTAACGAAATTTTCGTTAACCAATCTAAGATTGCATGCCTGGAATGAATTCATCGGGAGTTTCCATGTCCATATTAAGTAATTTCAAGACCTCAACCAGTTGTTCTGTTCTTCTGGGAACGTAGCTTACAATCCGTAAGAAAGGCCTAGGCACACAGTTTCGATCTACACATTTATCAGGCACGATTGTCACTACGGTTACTCTGGCAAAGGCTAACTTTTCTGTAGCTGCGAATATTTTGGATCTAAGTAGGTCTTGATCGCGATGCTCCCCTATTCCGTGAATCTCTATATTCGGCATTTACATCACCCTTTTTCACTTTATCGAGAGCTATTTTGCCCTCCGGTCTGCCTGCGAGGGCCATGATTAATGAAGATTACTTCCCAACCATAGCTTTGAGGTTTAAAATGGGCGTAAGGAGGGATTGCCCACTTTCACCCTCTCGCAGGCAAGCCAGAGGGCAAATTGACGTAAAAATAAGGGTAGTTTATATTATAATTTAATATGGCAATTTTGTCAAGAATGTTAGATTGTGCCTTGGTTGTAAGTATCACCCCCTATTTTTTAGAAAGGGAGAGTTTTTGGTTTGAGAGAAATCTTAAAAAAATTCTATCTGCTGCTAAAACCCAATCTTTTTTTGAGGATAATACAATTTTCTTAGAGAAAGACAGGGTTTATAATTTCTCTCAGCTCTTAAGAAAGCTTGATGAAATGGGTTACGAAAAAGTGTTGAGGGTGTCAGAGCCTGGCGAATTCGCCAAAAGAGGTGGCATTGTCGATGTCTTTCCGGTCAATTCAAACTCTGCCTTGCGATTTGAATTTTTGGGTAATAAAATTGAACAAATTGTAGAGCTTCCCATAAAAATAGAAAACGAGAAAGCTTCAAAAGAGTTTTTAAAAAAGAAGTTGAAATCTCAAAAGCTTTTTTCTGACCTGGGAGGGATAAAGTCCGGGGATTATTTAGTTCATTTAGACCATGGAATTGGTCTCTACAATCAGGAATTAAAAATTGATAATCAAAAATACTACCTGCTCGAATACGCTCAGGGTGATAAATTATATGTACCTACTATTTTGGAGAGGAAATTGTCTCGTTATGTTGGCTTTATGGCGCCTAAAATTTCGAGACTGGGCTCTCCTCTTTGGCAAAGAACAAAAAGAAAGGTAAAAAAAGAGGCAGAAAAATTGGCTCGGGAGTTGTTAGAAATTGCTGCTAAAAGAGAAATTGTTAGCCGTCCTCTTTATTTTGGCGACGATGAAATCGATGCTCAATTCGCCTCAACGTTTCCTTACGAAGAAACTCCAGACCAACTCCAAGCAATCAAAGACATTAAAGAGGACCTGGAAAGAGAAAAACCGATGGATAGAATAGTCTGTGGGGATGTGGGATTTGGCAAAACCGAAGTAGCCCTGCGAGCAATGGTAAAGGCTGTAAAATCGGGCTATCAGGTAGCCATAATTTGTCCAACCACTATTTTAGCCAATCAACATTTTCAAAATTTCAAAGAAAGACTGAAAAATTCACCCATTGAAACAGTTCTTCTTTCCAGATTACAATCCAAAAAAGAACAAAGGGCTAGCATTGAGGCTTTAAAGAAGGGAGAAATTGATATTGTGGTTGGTACTCATCGAGTCTTATCAAGAGATGTGGGGTTTCAAAATTTGGGACTGTTGGTTCTTGACGATGAACACAAATTTGGTGTCAGGCAAAAAGAAAAACTAAAAAAGATGAAAGCTTCTTTAGATATCTTATCGCTTTCTGCTACCCCCATCCCCAGAACTCTATACTTAGCCCTATCTTCCTTAAAAGATATGAGTTTAATTCAAACTCCGCCTGTTGGCCGCGTACCGGTCCAAACCTTTATCCAGCCCTGGTCAGAAAATATTATTAAAGAGGCCATTGAAAAAGAAATCTCTCGAGAGGGACAGGTTTATTATTTACATAACCGAGTAGAAACCATTGAAGCTGCTAAAAAATTATTAGAGAAACTTGTTCCAAATGTTAAATTAGGTATTGCCCATGGAAGATTAAAAGAAAAAGATTTGGTTAGAGTAATGGAAGATTTCCAGAATAAAAAGGTTGATGTTTTGGTGGCAACAACTATTATCGAAGCAGGTATTGACCTACCCAACGTTAATAGTTTAATTGTGGCAGATAGTACAAAATTAGGACTGGCTCAAGCTTATCAAATTCGAGGTAGAATCGGCAGGTCTTATATCCAAGCTTTCGCTTATTTTTTTTACGGTCAGAATTTGTCAAGGAAAGCCCAAATGAGATTAGAAGCCCTAAAAGAAGCTGAAGCCCTTGGTTCTGGATATAGAATTGCCCTAAAAGATTTAGAAATTAGAGGAGCAGGAAATATCTTGGGAAGAGAACAGTCGGGAAGTATAAATCAGGTGGGGCTAAATTTATATTGTCAAATGCTTTCTGAAGCTATTGAAAAATTTAAGAGTGGTTATTAAAAGTGAAGGAAATTAAGAAAGTAACAATTAAAGATAAAAATTATCCGAAATTATTAAAGAAAATAGTAAATCCGCCTGAGATTCTTTATGTTAGAGGAGAAATTTTCCCTGAAGAAAAATGTTTTGCTATAGTGGGAACAAGGAGATGTTCGGCTTATGGAAAAGAGATTGCTTTGGCAATTGCCGGAGAGTTGGCAGAAGCTGGCTTAACCATTGTTTCTGGTTTAGCTCCGGGGATTGATACCTTTGCCCATCGGGCAACCCTAGAGCGAGATAAAAGAACAATTGCCGTCTTGGGCACGGGTCTTGATGAGGAAAGTATTTACCCTCGTTCTAATTTAAGTTTAGCCAGAAAAATTTTAGAGACAGGAGGGGGCTTAATTTCTGAATATCCTCCAGGAACATCAGGTTCTAAATTTACTTTTCCTCAGAGAAATAGGATTATTTCTGGATTGTCTCTCGGTGTTTTGGTGGTTGAAGCAAAAAGAAAGTCAGGGGCTCTAATTACTGCTGAATGGGCAAAAAAACAGGGAAGGAAAATTCTTGCTGTTCCAGGACCGGTCCACTCTTTAAATTCCCAGGGTTGTCATTATTTAATTAAAAAAGGAGCTGAATTGGTTGAAAATGCTAACGATGTTTTAAGAGAACTAAGTCTTCCCCAACTTACGAGGACTGGGTTTTTTGAAAAAGCTGAGAATTCAGAAGAGCAATTAATTTTAGGCGCCCTTAAAGAGGGGGCCCTGGAAATAGATAAAATTATTGAAAAAACAAACCTCTTTCCTCAAAGAGTGGCTGCTCTTCTTGCAATTTTGGAAATAGAAGGTAAAGTAAGAAATTTAGAAGGAAACATTTATGCCCTTAAACGCTAAAGCTAAAAATCTTGTTATAGTTGAAAGTCCTACCAAGGCAAAAACAATAAAAAAATTTTTAGGCTCTGGCCATAAGGTTTTATCTTCTTATGGACATATCAGAGATTTACCTGAGAAAAAGCTTGGGTTGGATATCGAAAATAATTTTAAGCCCCAGTATACTATTTTACCCAAAGCTAGAAAAACTGTTCATTTGCTAAAAAATGAGTCCCGGAAAGTAAACCTTGTTACTTTAGCTACCGATGAAGATAGAGAAGGTGAGGCAATTGCCTGGCATTTAACCAAAGCTCTAAATTTAAACAATAGAAAGCCATATCAAAGAATTGTTTTTCACGAAATCACAAAACCGGCAATCGAAGAAGCCCTGGAAAATCCAAGAAAAATTGATATGTCTTTGGTTGCTTCCCAACAAGCTCGGAGAGTTTTAGACCGAATTGTAGGTTATAAACTCTCTCCTTTTTTGTGGAAGAAGGTAGCTCGAGGACTATCTGCAGGAAGAGTTCAATCGGTAGCCGTGAGATTGGTGGTAGAAAGAGAAGAAGAAATAAATGGTTTTGTGCCTCAGGAATATTGGACGATTGAATCTTTACTTAAAAAACAAAAAACAGGGAATAGAGAACAAAAAAAAGAATTTATTGCTCTTTTAATTAAAAAAGATGAAGAAACAATTCCTAAATTGGGAATTAAATCAAAAAAAGAAGCAGAAAAAATTATTAAAGATTTAAACGGTGCTGAATATAGAGTAGGGAGCATTGAGAAAAAAGAGGTAAAAAGAAATCCCCTCCCCCCTTTTACTACCTCAACCTTACAACAAGAAGCCTGGAAAAGACTCCGTTGGCCTGCCAAGCTAACAATGGGTATTGCCCAAAAATTATATGAAGAGGGTTTTATCACTTATCATCGAACCGACTCTCTCAATCTTTCTAACCTATCTTTAGGAATCGCTAAAAAATTTATCATTGAAAAATACGGCAAAGAATACTGGGCAGGTTTCTGCCGAAAATATAAAACCAAAAGACAGGCTCAGGAGGCTCATGAAGCAATAAGGCCAACTTATCCCCAAAAGACCCCGGAGAGTTTAAAAATAAAATTAGTAAAAAACCAATTAAAACTTTATGAACTTATCTGGAGAAGATTCATTGCCTGTCAAATGGCACAAGCTGTTTTTGATTCTACTACTGTTGATATTTTAGCGGCAAAAGCTGAGAAACAAGAGATGAGTTATACCTTTCGAGCTACAGGACAGATTCTAAAATTCGATGGTTTTTTGAGGGTCTACCTAAGTAAATATAAAGAAGCTGAATTACCTCCTCTAACTAACGATGAAATTTTGGAATTACTAAAGTTAATTCCTTCCCAGCATTTTACCCAACCCCCTCCCCGATATACTGAAGCTACCTTAATTAAAGCTTTGGAAGAAAACGGAATTGGCAGGCCCTCAACCTATGTCCCTATTTTATCGACAATTCAAGAAAGAAACTATATTGAAAAAGATGAAAAAAGGCGCTTCCGACCAACAGGAATTGGCGCTCTGGTCAATAGAATTTTAGTGAACCATTTCCCCAAAATAGTAGATGTTGGTTTTACTGCTAAAATGGAGGAAGATTTAGATAAAATAGCTAAGGGTCAAAAAGAGTGGGTACCGGTAATTAAAAATTTTTATGTGCCTTTTGAAACAAAATTAAAACAAAAATATAAAGAAGTGTCAAAAAAAGACATTGTCGAAAAAATACCCGATAAAATTTGCCCGAAGTGTGGGTCGGCCATTTTAATTCGTTGGGGCAAATATGGCCAATTCTATGCCTGTTCTGGTTTTCCTAAATGTAAATATACCGAACCCTTGAAAAAAGAAACTCTGGGAATTAAGTGCCCGAAATGCTATACAGGAGAAATCGTGGAAAAGAGAACAAAAAAAGGAAAGATTTTTTACGGTTGTAATGGATGGCCAAACTGTGATTTTGCCTTGTGGGACAAACCTCATACTATCATGGTGCGGGGCAAGCCCGTCCCAGAAAAATGTAAAAAATGTGGTTCGCTTCTGGTGGAAACAAAAAGAGGGCAAATAAAATGTTCGGATAAAGAATGTAATTTAAAGAAGAAAGATTGACGGTTGAATTTAAAATTGATAATTTTAAAGGAGCCGCGGTGGCGGAACGGAATACGCGCAGCACTCAAAATGCTGTGAGCCAAAAGCTCATGTGGGTTCAAATCCCACCCGCGGCACAAAAAAGCCTGCCTTAGGCAGGTTTTTCGCTTAAAAATATCGAGGTGTTTTCTCGGGCAGTTTAAAGAGCTTTACTCTTTAAGAAGTTCTTTGGCTGCTCCGTTTACAAGAAGTGCAGAAAAAATCCCAATTAGAGCTCCGGCTAAAATGTCTGATGGCCAGTGAACCCCGGACAATACTCTACCCAAAACAATTAAGAAGCTTGCCAAAAAAAACAGTAAGCCGATTTTTTTATCGTGTAAGTAAACAACGGTTGCAATGGCAAAGTAAAAAGCAGCATGAGCAGAAGGAAAAGCAGGAGTGGTTTCGTGTTCGATTAATAGGTAAATTTGATTATTAACAAAAGGCCGGGGCTTTTTAAAAAGCTGGTGAAGAATATCAACAAAAATCTCCTTTGCCAAAACTGCGCCAAAAAAAGACTGAAACACCATTGGTGAATATTTTTTTGAGTCTTTTAGTAAAAGTGCAACTAAAAGAAGAATCAAAAGATATCCAAAGTATTTACCAAAAAAAATAGCTAAAGCATCTAACCAGAAATATTGTCCGGCAAGGCCATTCACTCTTTCGAAAATTTGAAAATCTAAATTCATAGAAATATTTTTATCAGTCTTTCTTTTTTCACCTCTCCTGGTCTCAATATTTTGAGATGCCTAGAGGTTAAATCGACTACTGTTGAGGGCTTGGAGCGTTTAAGATTACCTGCATCTAAGATTAAATCGGGTTGAATTTTTTCTTTTTTAAATTGGTTAATTATTTTCTTAATTTGGGTTGAGGCTGGTTTACCCGAGATATTGGCTGAAGTACCGCTCAGGGGAAAATTAATTTTGCTGAGTAAAGCATGAAGGGGTTTGTAGTTTGGAATTCGAAGTCCGATTTTTTTTTCTTTACTCAAAACTTCTTTGGGAAATTTTTTTTTAGCTTTTAAAATTACGGTCACCTTTCCTGGCCAAACTTTTTTCAAAAATTTCTCTTGCGGTTTATTAATCAAAGCCAGATTTTTTGCCATTTTTATATCTTTGATAAAAATAGGAATTGGTTTATTTGGAGCTCTTTTTTTAACTTGAAATAATTTATTTATTGCTTTTTTGTTGGTTGCGTCGCAAAGTAAGCCATAAACCGTATCGGTGGGGCAAACCACCACCTTCCCTCTTTTAATTGATTTGATTATTTCCTCTATTATTTCCTGAAAATCTCGAGAAAGAACTAATTTTTTCATTAATCAATTTTCTTTTTAAATCCTTGGTATTTTGTATAAAAAAGGGTGTTGTCTTTGATATTTCTTAAAACAAAAGAGTGAGGTCCGACAACTGCATTTGCTCCAATGAAAACTCCTGGCATCAAAGAGGTCTGAATTCCTATTTTTGCATTTTGACCAAAAGTAGCTCCCAAAGATTTCAGGCCGGTGTCAATCTTTTTTTCTTTCACCATGGCTTTAACATTATCTCTGTCTAACCTCACATTGGCTGTAATTGTTCCGGCACCGATGTCGCAATTTGCACCAAAAATTGAGTCGCCAAAAAATCCCGAATGAACATGAACGTTTTCCTGAAAAATACTTCTTGTTACTTCAGCTAAGGCTCCAATTAAAACACCTTCTTCCATGTTGGTATAATCTCTGACCAAGCTATTAGTTCCGATAATGCAGCCATTTCCAACATAGCAGGGACCTTTAATAACAGCTCCTTCAAAAATTCTAACCTTATCACCGATAAAGACTTTCCCCTCAATTTTTACTCCTTTGGCAATTTTAGCTTTCTTGCTAATTTTAGAATTCAAAAATCTATCCATTAAAAACTTTTTGATATCAAATAAATCCCAGGGAAATTTTAAAGCAAAAGTTTCCCTGGGGGTAATCACCACCCTTACCTCTTTTTCTTTAGCGTAGAGTAAAAGTGCGTCTTCTAGGGAATGAGGATGGCTGGGAATCTTTTTGAGATAAAAGAAAAACTCTTTGGGTAAAAAATAAACCCCAACTATTTTCAGATTAGAGGGTTCTTTTCCCGGTTTTGGCTTTTCAATAAGGTCAATTACTTTATCTCTTTTTAATTTTAAAATTCCAAAAAGCCAAGGTTTTCGAGTCTTTCCAGCAAGTAAAATTGTTTTAGTTTTCTCTTTTTTAAATTTTTTAAAGACAGGTTGAACGTAATCTCCAACGTCTAACCTTTCTGCGTTTAAAGCAAAAAAGTGATCTCTAGCTAATTTTTCAGCTTTCAATAGAGCGTCTCCGGTGCCTGTCGGCTTTTCTTGAATTACATATCTTATTCCCGGAAATTTAAACTCTTGAA
>LJNG01000001.1 GCA_001302985.1 Parcubacteria bacterium DG_74_3 | reverse complement strand
ATCTTAGATTGGTTAACGAAAATTTCGTTAACCTTTTTATTTATTATAATCTTGCATTGCTCTTTCTAACCCTTCCCTTAAAGAAAACTCAACTGCTTCAACCGTTTCTTCGACAACCCGTTTTATAATTTTTTCTTCTTTCCTTGTAAAACTTTTCAGAACAAATTTTTTTACCCCTTGGGGCTTTCCCTGCTGGGGTAAAATACCCACCCTAAACCTAAAAAATTTTTTGTTCCCAACTTATTAATTATTGACTGAACTCCTTTGTGTCCGGCTGCCCCCTTGGCCTTTGAGACTCTGATTTTCCCCAGGGGCAAATCCAGGTCATCGTGAATTACAATTAGGTTTTTAGGGTCTAGAGCGTGGGTTTTAACCAGGAGTTTGACTGCTTTTCCAGAATTATTTATAAAAGTTTTGGGTTTAGCCAAGATAATTTTTTCTTTGTTAAAAGAGTCCCTTGAAATTAAAGAATTAAATTCTTTAGAGGATTTAAATTCAGGCAAGCCATTTCTTTTTCTAAATTTATCAATCACCCTAAAACCTAAATTGTGGCGAGTTGTTCGAAATATGCGTCCAGGATTCCCCAGACCAACAATAACCTTCATATTGGTATTCCTCAATTATATCATTTATCCTTGCTAAATTTAAAATTTCTGTTAAAATTTAGAATAACCAATTAGGATAAGTAATGAAATAATTTCTGTAAAATGCCAATAATCATGAGAAAAACCCTTTTATTTATTTTAGAAGTTTTTAAAACGGTTTTAATTGCCCTATTAATTGTCGTGCCCATTCGCGCTTTTTTGTTTCAGCCGTTTTTTGTAAGAGGCCAGTCAATGGAGCCCAACTTTGAAAATGGTGATTATTTAATTATTGATGAAATTTCTTATCGTTTTGTTGAGCCCCAAAGAGGAGAGGTGGTAGTTTTTAAATACCCCAACAATCCTTCTCAGCGTTACATCAAAAGAATCATTGGACTGCCCGGAGACACAATAGAGATTAGAGAGGGTTTGGTGATGATTCAAGAAGGAGAAGAAAGCAAGATTTTAGATGAGTCTACTTATCTTGCCCAAAATATTCAAACCCTGGGAGACGCTAAGGTTTCTTTAAACGAAAACGAATATTTTGTTTTAGGGGACAACAGAACGCTTTCTTCTGATTCTAGACGATGGGGTCCAATAGAGAAAAAAGATATTATTGGTAAAGTAATTTTAAGAGCCTGGCCATTTACTGCGATGGCAAAAATTGAAGCCCCTGCTTACTAAAACCATGGCCAAGAAAGCAAAATTTCAAGCCCCAACCGGGATGCACGATATTTTGCCCCCCGACCAAAAATATTTTCGAAAGGTTTTTGATGTGGTCCAAGAAGTTGCTACTTTTTATGGATTTAGAAGAATTGAAACACCGATTTTAGAAGAAACCGAACTTTTTTCAAGAGGGATAGGACTTTCTACTGACATTGTTCAAAAAGAAATCTTTAGTTTTAGAACCCGAGGCGGAGATTATTTAAGCCTGAGACCGGAAGGCACGGCTCCCACTGCCCGAGCATTTATCGAAAAAGGAATGCAAAATTTGCCGCAGCCAGTAAAACTTTGGCATTTCGGCCCCTTTTTTCGGTACGAAAAACCGCAACTAGGACGTTTTCGTCAATTTTGGCAATTTGGTCTTGAGGCTCTGGGAGAAAAAAATTCGGTTATTGATGCCCAGGTAATTCAAATTTCCTATAATATCTTAAGAGAATTAAAATTAAAAAATCTATTGATTGAGATAAATAGCATTGGGGATTCTCAGTGTCGGCCTTATTATAAAAAACTTCTAATGAATTACCTTCGTTCAAGAGAATCTGCTCTTTGCCGTGATTGCCGACGCAGACTGAGAATAAATCCTTTACGGATTTTAGATTGCAAGCAAGAAAAGTGCCAGAGAATAATCAGTCAGGCTCCCCAGACAATTGACCATCTGTGTGACGAGTGTCGTCAGCATTTTAAAGAGGTCCTGGAATTTTTAGATGAAGTTGAGTTGCCCTATCTTCTGAATCCTCATTTAGTTAGGGGCTTAGATTATTATACCCGGACTGTTTTTGAGATAGTTGAAGACTCACCGGAAGGAAGAGCTCTTGGAACACTGGTAGGGGGAGGTCGATATGATAATTTGGTTAAACTTTTGGGCGGAAAAGATACACCGGCAATGGGAGGGGCAGGTGGAATAGAAAGAATTATAAGTGCGATGAAAAAAAAGCAGGTTCGTTTTCTTGTTCCCAAGCGATCAAAAATCTTTTTAGCTCAAATTGGAAAATTGGCAAAAAGAAAGGGCTTAAAACTTTTTGAAGAATTCAGGAAGGCCAAGATTCCAATTGGAGAATCTTTTGGCCGAGATTCTTTAAAGGCACAATTGGCTAGAGCAGACAAGCTCGGAGCAAATCACGCCTTAATTCTGGGCCAAAAAGAAGCATTAGAGGGGTCAATTATCATTAGGGATATGAAGACGGGAAAACAAAAAACAGTCAAACTTGAGAAAGTAGTAACTGAAATAAGAAAACAACTAAAGAAAAAATAATGAGTTGTATTTTCTGCAAAATCGTAAAGAAGGAGATTCCTTCTGACGTGGTCTACGAAGACGAAGAAATATTGGGCTTTAAAGATGTTAATCCCGAAGCTCCTGTTCATTTACTTTTTGTTCCCAAAAAACATATTGAGTGGACAGATAAACTAAGCGAAAAAGACCTCTTTTTTTTAGCCAAGCTTCTTTCTATCGCTAAAAAGGTGGCGATAGAAAAAAACATTTTCAAGGCTTGTAAATTCATTTTCAATGTTGGAAACACCGGAGACATTCTTCATATTCATCTTCATCTTTTAGGTGGCTGGAAAGAAAAAATTCCACGACACAATATCTAATTAATATGTCTTTAAAAGTTCGTCGAAAAGAAAAAGAAACACCCCCATCTTTAATTCGCCGCTTTTCTCGACGGGTTCGCCAAAGCGGGATTTTGCTTCAGGCAAGAAAATCTAGGTTTCGAGCAAGACCCAAAAGTCATCAGATGAAAAGGAGAGCAGCTCTCAGAAGAGAAGAACTAAAGAAAGAGTACGAAAGATTAGAAAAAATGGGAAAAACTAAATAAATTTTTTCTTATGTCATTAAAAGAAAAAATTAAGGAAGACCTCAATATAGCCCTGAAAGCCAAAAGACTCCTTGAGACATCGACCTTGAGAATGGTCTCTGCCGCGATTTTTAATAAAGAAAAAGAGAAGAGATACAAAATAGCTAAAGAGCAACCAGACCTAAATGAAGAAGAATTAGAGAGAGAAAGTCAGTTAACAGATGAAGAGTTGTTTGAGGTACTTTCTTCTGAGCTTAAAAAAAGAAAAGAAGCTATTTTAGAGTTTGAAAAAGGAGGAAGAGTAGATTTAGTTAAAAAAGAAAAAAAAGAAACAGAGATTTTAAAAAAATATCTACCCCAACAACTTTCTCTCGAAGAAATAAAAAAAATGGCCCAAGAGACAATTAAAGCAGTGGGCGCTCAAGACATTAAAGATATGGGAAAGGTTATGGGTCAACTTGTGGCTAAAACCAAAGGAAAAGCAGAGGGAGGCCAGGTTTCAAAAATCGTTCGAGAATTGTTAGAAAAATGATTGAGATTAATAATTTAACCTCGATAGCTCTGGATGAAAACTTTTTTAAAAAGACTGCTCAGAAGGTTTTTGAGGGAGAGAAAAAGAAAAATATTTACTTGTCTATTGCTTTAGTGGAACCAAACCGGATGAGAAAAATAAACCGGGAATATCGAGGGAAAAACAGGGTGACCGATGTCTTGTCTTTTTCAGAACCTAATTTATTCCAAAAGCAACTCAAGAAAGACCCCCTTTTAAAGGCTTGGAATCTGGGGGAAATAATAATTTGCCCGCGAGAGGTAAAAAAGAACGCTAAAAGATTTAGCTCAACATTTGAAAAAGAATTAACCCTTTGCTTAATTCATGGCATATTACATCTTTTGGGATATGAACACGAAAAATCAGAAAAGAAAGCTGAACTAATGGCAAGAAAACAGAAAAACTATCTTTCCCAAATTTTTGAATAAGAAACATGCGAAGATATCATACCATAACTGGTTTAGATGTCGGCACAAGCAAAATAAAAGTTCTGGTTGCCCAGAAGGGCTCAGAATCTGGTTTAGAAGTCATAGCTTCCTTTCAAGAACCCAGTATGGGTATTCGGAGGGGAGTGGTAGTTGATGTAGAAACCGCCTCCGGGGTTTTAGAAAACACCTTTCACAATCTTCAGTCTCAAATTGACCAAAGGATTGACTCAGTTTATATTAATATTGGAGGGGCTCATTTATTTTGTCTTCCCTCCCACGGTACCGTTGCCGTATCTCGAGCTGACCAAAAAATTTCAGAAGAGGACATCGAGCGAGTTTTAGAAGCCGCCCAGACCTTCTCTCTTCCTCTTAATAAAGAAATTTTAGATGTCATTCCCCTTAACTTTATAGTTGATGGGGAGAAAATAAAAGAAGCTCTAGGAATGAAAGGGGTAAGATTAGAGGCTGATGTTTTGGTCGTTGGTGGTTTTTCTCCTTACCTTAAAAACCTAAGCCAAACAGTTTTAAATGCTGGATTTTCAATTCAAGATGTTATTCCATCTCCCTTGGCTTCTGCCCGGGCCTGCCTTACCCCTCGGCAAAAAGAATTAGGAGTGGCTCTTTTAGATATCGGAGCTGGAACTTCAGGTCTGGCTGTCTTTGAAGAAGGAAATTTAATTCATTTGGCTATTTTACCAATAGGGTCAGCCAATATTACAAATGATATTGCCATTGCTTTAAAGACAGACATTGATATAGCTGAACTAATAAAACAAAAATGGGGTTCCTGTCTTCTTTCCAAAAAAGAAGAAAAAGAAAAAATCGAGATAAAAGAACCCGAACCCCTAACCCTTACTCGTAAAATGTTAAACGATGTTATTGCGGCTAGAGTATCGGAAATGTTTGAGCAGGTGAATAAAGAGTTAAAAGAAATTTCCAAAGATAACCCTCTACCAGCTGGCGTAGTTTTAACCGGAGGGGGGGCCAAAATACCCAAGATTATTGAGCTTGCCAAAAAAGAATTAAAACTCCCCTGTAGGATTGGAAAACCCCAAGGTTTTCTGAATCTTGAAAAAGACCCTAGCTTATCTACCGTTTGCGGTTTAATTTTAGAGGGAGCAGATGCAGAGATGGGGGTGGGGGTACCGGTTTTTGGAAGGGGTATCGGTTCTCGAATTAAAAAAATTTTTCAAATTTTTATACCATGAGAAAACCTATTAAAATCAAAGTAATTGGCGTTGGGGGGTCAGGCGGTAATGCTGTTTCCAGGATGAGACGAGCTAAAATTAGAGGCGTTGAATTAATAGCCATAAATACAGACCTTCAAGACCTGAAAAAAACCAAGGCTGATTTACGGTTTCAGATAGGAAAGAAAATTACTCAGGGTTTGGGAACCGGAATGAATATAGAGCTTGGTAAGAAAGCGGCGCTGGAAAATAAAAANGAAATCAACCAAGTCCTNAAAGGGGCAGATATGGTTTTTGTTACTTACGGCGCAGGTGGAGGTACGGGAACAGGAGCGGGTCCTGTTGTGACAAAAATAGCCAAAGATTTGGGAGCCCTGACAGTGGCGGTTGTTACCAAACCCTTTTCTTTCGAGGGGCTGGCTCGAAAAAGAGTTGCTGACCTGGGCATAAAGAGGTTACGAGAGCGGGTGGATAGTTTAATTTTGATTTCCAACGACAAGCTCCTGACAATTTTAGATCCTGCGGTATCTCTTTTAAAAGCCCTTTGGGTCTGTGATGATATTTTACGTCAGGCTGTTCAGGGAATTTCTGACCTAATAACGCTTCCTGGCATCATCAATGTCAATTTCGCTGATGTTAAAGGTATTATTAAAAACTCAGGAACCGCTTTATTTGGAATAGGTAAGGCCAGGGGAGATAAAAGAGCTGAGGTAGCTGCCAAACTGGCCATTAATTCTCCTCTGCTTGATTCTTCTTGCGAGGGAGCAAAAAGGAGTTTTTGTTTAATATTTTCTGGGGAAGATATTAGCCTTTCTGATATAGATGCAGCAGCTACGGTCATTACTAAAGAAATTAATCCCGAGGCCAAGGTTATTTTTGGGGCNATTCAGGATGAAAAATTAAAAAAAGGGCAAATAAAGGTAACAGTTATTGCCACCGGTTTTTAAATTAGGTTATCCACAGGGTTTTTAATGAAAGAGGTCATTTGACGCCTCTTTTTTGTTAGCATACAATGAAATAATTTCAAACCCTTATGAGAAATAAAATTACAAAAGTCCAAAAAAGAGACAACACCATCGTTGATTTTGACCAAACTAAAATTACCAATGTTATCTTTAAAGCCCTTACTGTCACTGGTCAGGGAGATGGAAGAAAATCGGAAAGGTTTTCCAATAAGGTAGTCAGAATTTTAAGCCGTCGCTTTCGAAAAGATGAAATTCCTCACGTTGAACAGATTCAAGATATTGTTGAAGAAGTCTTAATTTTGGAGGGTCTAGTTGAAACCGCCAAAGCCTATATTCTCTACCGAGAGCAAAGAAGGAGAATCAGGGAAGCTATCAAGGTTAGTGAAGAAGCAGTAGAAAGAATTGACCAATATTTAGGAAGATTGGATTGGGAGGTTCAAGAAAATGCTAATATGGCCTTTTCTCTCCAGGGACTTAATCATTACGGAGTTTCCTATATTATCAAAACATATTGGCTCAATAAAATTTATCCCAAAGAAATAAGAGAAGCAGCAGAAGGAGGAGACTTTCATATTCATAATCTTGACACTTTGGGTTGCTATTGTATGGGATGGGACCTATATGATCTTTTGTTACGAGGTTTTGGTGGTGTTGTTGGAAAGGTGGAGTCAAGACCTCCAAAACACTTTCAGGTCGCCTTAGGTCAGGTGGTTAACTTTATGTATACTCTTCAAGGAGAGGTAGCCGGCGCCATTGCTTTTTCTAACTTCGATACATTATTAGCTCCCTTTATTCGTTACGACAACTTAACCTATCCTCAGGTAAAACAATCTCTTCAAGAGTTTTTATATAACATGGCTGTTCCCACCAGGGTTGGGTTTCAGTGTCCCTTTACTAATATTACTTTAGACCTGAGACCCTCTTCGGTTTTTGCAAAACAACCCGTTATCATTGCAGGTAAACCTCAAAAAGAAACCTATGAAGAGTTTGGCGAAGAAATGAAAATGTTCAATAAAGCTCTTTACGAGGTTATATTAGAGGGAGATAAGAGCGGCAGACCCTTTCACTTTCCCATTCCCACCATAAATATTACTAAAGATTTTCCCTGGGATGATCCAGCCTTTGATATCATTTTCGAAGCCTCTGGGAAATATGGTACAAATTATTTCGCCAACTACATTAACTCAGAAATGAAACCCGAAGATGTCAGGTCAATGTGTTGTCGCCTTAGGCTTAACCTTACCGAGCTTTATAACCGAGGAGGAGGAGGATTATTTGGTGCCGGTGCCCTAACCGGAAGCATTGGAGTGGTGACAATTAATCTATCTCGAGTTGGATATTTATCAAAAACCAAAAAAGAATTTTTCGAGAGATTGACCAAGATTATGGATTTAGCTAAAGAATCTCTGGAAATTAAAAGAAAAGTTCTAGAAAACTATATTGAAAAAGGTCTTTATCCTTATTCAAGATACTACCTTAGCGGATTGAAAAAAATGAGGGGCAAATATTATGGCAATCACTTTTCAACTATTGGTTTAGCTGGAATGAACGAAGCTCTCTTAAATTTCCTTGGTGAAAATATTGCCTCAAAAAGGGGAAGAAAATTTGCTTTAGAAGTGATGGACTTTATGAGAAAAAAGTTGGTTGAATATCAAAAAGAGACAAATCACATTTATAATTTAGAGGCCACCCCGGCTGAGTCAACTGCTTATCGTTTGGCCCTGAAAGATAAAGAAGTTTATCCAGAAATCATTACGGCCGGGACCAAAGAGATACCTTATTACACCAACTCAACCCAATTGCCAGTAAATTACACCTCAGATCCTTTCGAAGCTCTTAAACTTCAGGATGAACTTCAAACTAAATACACGGGCGGCACTGTTGTGCACCTATTTTTGGGCGAGAAAATTTCTGACACCAAAACCGTCAAAGGTCTTATTAAGAAAGTTTTTGCTAATTTCCGCTTACCCTATATTACTCTTACTCCAACCTTCTCAATTTGTCCGGCTCATGGTTATCTTGATGGAGAGCACTTTTATTGTCCAAAATGCACAATTAAGCAACCTTGCGAAGTTTATTCTCGGATAGTGGGATATTATAGACCCGTTACTCAATGGAACGAAGGCAAGGAACAGGAATTCAAAGAAAGAAAAGAATTTAAAGTTAAAAAAACTGCGCTAACCAAAGTTTAATGGAGATAGGCGGTCTCCAAAAATTAACCTTAATTGATTATCCGCGAAAAATTGCCTGTACTGTTTTCTTAACAGGCTGCAATTTTCTTTGTCCCTGGTGTTATGCCAGGGAATTCGTCTTACCAGAAGAAATAAAAAAGCAGCCAAAAATTTCAGAAAAAGAATTTTTTCAGTTCTTAAAAGAAAGAAAAGGGCTTTTAGAGGGAGTTGTTTTATGTGGTGGAGAGCCAACTATTCACCACAAGCTCCCAACTTTTATAAAGAAGATTAAAAAGATGAATTATTTGGTCAAACTCGACACCAATGGTTCTAACCCTAAAATGATGGGAAAGTTAATCAGTGAAAAATTGATAGACTATGTGGCTATGGATGTAAAGTTGCCCAAAGAAAGGTATTCCCAGGTCTTTAGTAAAAACGCCAAAATTAAAGATATCGAAGAAAGCATTAAAATTTTGAAAAAGGGAAAAGTAGATTATGAATTTCGAACAACGATAGTACCTACTATTCATAAAAAAGAAGATATCATTAAAATTGTCCGCTGGATAAAACCTGCCAAAAGATATTTTTTACAAAACTTCAGACCAGAAAAAACCATTGACCCCTTTTTTGAAACAATAAAACCTTATCCAGAAAGCTATCTTTTAGAAATTCAAAAAATAATTGCTCCCTTTTTTGAAGCTTGCCAGGTAAGATAGATTAGCCCAATGACCTCTTCCAAGATTCTTTTTTATTTTTGTCTTTCTTTTATTGGAGGAATTTTTCTTAATTCAACAGGACGAATATCCTTCTCGTCCTTTTTGCTCTATTTCTTTGGAGTTTTAATTTTAGGAATTTTCTTTATTGTTTTTTTTAGGTACTCTAGAGGGTTGGTGTTTTTGGGCTTTTGTATTCTTTTTTTGATGGTTGGTTTTTGGCGACATCGAATGGCTCAGCAGAAAATTGAAAATGGGGAATTAAGAAATTATTGGGGACAGGATGTTATTTTATTAGGGGTTGTTGATGAAGAGCCCGAAAGAAAAGAAAAGATAACTCAAATGAAGTTTCAAATTGAAAATTTAAATGAAAGGATTTTAATTAGCAAATGGCATTATCCAGAATATGAATATGGCGATAGGTTAAAAATTAGAGGCAAATTAGAAGAACCTCAAATTTTTGAAGGATTTAATTACCAAAATTATTTAGCCAAAGAAGGGATTTTTGGTGTAATGCTACAGCCCGAAATCGAATTAATTGAAAAAAGCCAGGGAAATTTTTTAAAGAAGTTTTTAATTTCTTTCAAAAATAAACTAAACGAAAGTTTAAATAAAAATATGCCCTTTCCTCAAGCTCCTTTTTTGGAGGCCCTGCTTTTTGGAGAAGAGGGGAATATCTCTCAAGCCTGGAAAGAAAAATTAAATAAAACAGGTACTCGCCACATAGCAGCTGTTTCTGGTATGAACATTACCATTTTTACTTTCTTACTCTCTGATTTCCTTTTGTTTTTGGGTTTTTGGAGAAGGCAAGCTTTTTACTCTTCGATTGTTTTGATTTCTCTTTATATTTTGATGATAGGAGCTCCGGCCTCAGCTGTCAGAGCGGGAATTATGGCTGGACTTTTTCTCATTGCCCAACATTTCGGCCGACTTGCTGTAGGTTCCAGGACAATTGTTTTAGCTGCCACAATTATGTTAGTTCTCAATCCCTTACTTTTAATCTCTGACATCGGTTTTCAATTGTCTTTTTTAGCAGTAATGGGACTTATTTATTTTCAACCAATTCTTTTTGATTTTTTTAAAAAAATCCCCAGCTCTTTTCAATTAAGATATAATTTTTCCGGAACACTATCTGCTCAAATTTTTACTTTCCCTCTTTTAATTTATAATTTTGGTCAAATTTCTCCAATTTCACCCCTAACTAATATTTTTATTCTACCCCTACTGCCTTTCATTACCATCTCTGGTTTTATTTTTGCCGTTCTCGGAATCGTCTGGGAGAGAGCAGGACAGATTCTGGCCTGGCCGGTTCATCTTTTATTGACTTATTTAATAAAAACAATTGATTTATTTTCTGAAATTTCCTGGGCCACCCTAACCCTTAAAAATATTCATTGGATTTGGCTTACCCTCGCTTATTTAATTTTGACTTTTATAACCTGGCGCTTAAATGAAAAACAAAAACTAAAATTTCTTAATTATTAGTGCTAAAATAGATTTATGTTGAAAAAATTTTATCCTATTAGGAATCGAAGATTTTCTAATGGAGCCTGGGTAATTTCAGTAAGTATGGGTTATGGTCACCAAAGAACCGCCTTTCCCTTAAAAGATTTGGCCTTTGAGGGAAAAATTATGGCTGCTAATAATTATCAGGGAATTCCAGATAAAGATAGAAAAATCTGGGAAATGAGCCGAAAATTTTACGAATCTATATCTAGGTTTAAAAGAATCCCTCTGATTGGCAACATTGCCTTTTCAGTTTATGATGAATTCCAGAAAATTCTTAGTTTTTATCCCAAAAGGGATTTGTCTCAGCCCAATCTTCAGCTCCATCAAATTTACTCTTTAATCAAAAAGGGGTGGGGGAGGGATTTAATTGAAAGGCTGAAAAAGAAACCTCTTCCCCTAATTAGTACTTTTTTCACCCCGGCTTTTATGGCAGAAATTTTCAATTATCCGAAAAATATTTTTTGTGTTGTTTGCGATGCCGATGTTTCAAGAACCTGGGCACCCCTAAATCCCAGACAGAGCAAAATTAAATACTTCGCTCCTACAGAAAGAGTGGCTGAGAGATTAAAACTCTACGGGATTAAGCCGGGAAATATTTTTTTAACCGGTTACCCCCTGCCAAAAGACAACGTTAGCACTACTCTACCGGTTGAAAAGTTGGAAATTCTAAAATATGATTTATCTCACCGACTCTTAAATCTTGATCCAAAAAGAAAATATCAAAAGCAATATGGAACTTTAATTGAGAGATATTTAGGAAAACTTCCCAATCAATCTAATCACCCTCTAACAATAATGTTTACCGTAGGCGGGGCCGGCGCTCAAAAAGAAATCGGGACCAAAATAATCGAGAGTTTAGCAAAAAAAATTAAAGGAGAAAGAGTAAAAATAATTTTGGTGGCTGGCATCCGGGAGAAGATAAAAGAATATCTTCTCAGACACATCAAAAGTCTAGACTTAGAAAATAAAAACACCGAGATACTTTTTGAAAAAGATATAGATAAATATTTTAAGAGCTTTAATCTAGCTCTTAAAACAACTGATATTTTATGGACAAAACCGAGCGAACTTTCTTTTTATACTGCCCTGGGGCTTCCCATTATCATTGCTCCTCCAATTGGCTCCCAGGAGGATTTAAATCAGGAGTGGCTTTTGAGGTTGGGTTCTGGAATGAGGCAAGAAAATCCAGCTTATACTGACCAATGGTTGTTTGATTTATTGGAAACGGGCTGGTTTGCTGAAGCTGCCTTTCAGGGTTTTATTGAAGGAGAAAAGATGGGAACTTTTAATATAGAGAAAATAATTGGAAAATGAAAAAAAAACCAAGAGTGATTTTAATTATTTTAGGGATATTTGTTTTTCTTTTTTGTTGCTATATTTTAGTGGGAACACCCTCTCAAGCCAAAGAAATTGCTTGGGGAGTAAACTTTTCTCAAAAACACGCTAAAAATCTAGGATTGGATTGGAAAGAGGCTTACCTAGCCCTTCTTGACGATTTAAAAATCAGAAACTTTAAAATACCCACTCACTGGGACCTAATTGAGCCTGCCAACGGAGAATATAATTTTGAAGATTTAGATTTTCAGATAGGAGAGGCTGAAAATCGTGGTGCGAAAATTCTTTTGGTAATTGGAATGAAAACTGGCCGCTGGCCAGAATGTCATATTCCAGGTTGGGCCAAAAATTTGAGTAAAGAAGAGCAACAAAAAGAAATTTTAGAATTAATTGAAAAAACAGTACTAAGATACAGAGACAGGGTTTCTGTAAAAATGTGGCAGATAGAAAACGAACCCTTTTTTCCTTTCGGTGAATGCCCTTGGGTTGATAAAGATTTTGTCAAAGAGGAAATAGAAAAAGTAAAGTCACTCGATTCCCAAAAAAGGAACATTGTCATTTCAGATAGCGGAGAGGGTTCCCTCTGGATTACTGCTGCCCAAATTGGCGATGTGGTTGGTACAACCCTGTATAAAAAAGTTTGGTTTAGTTTTTCTTGGGAAAAGAGAATGTTTCCTTTTTTGCCCCAAAAATTTGGATTTTATGTTTATTATCCTCTTCCCCCCATGTTTTATTGGCGAAAAGCCCAAATTATCCAAAAATTTTTTCAAAAAAAAGTTATCTGCGTAGAAATGCAGGCTGAACCCTGGTGTCCGGTTTTACTTTATGATTGCCCCCTGGCAGAACAAGAAAAAACAATGACTCCAGAACAGTTAAAATACAATCTTGAATTTGCTCAAAAAACCGGTTTTGATGAATTCTATTTATGGGGAGCTGAATGGTGGTACTGGATGAAAGGTATACAACAAAAACCCGAAATTTGGGAAGAAGTTAAAAAACTCTTTTAATTTCTCTGTAGGCTTTATTATTCCAACGACAGCCAAGAGAATGCCATTTTATGCTTTCTATAATTATTCCCACCCTAAATGAAGAAAAATATCTTCCTTTATTGCTTAAAGAAATTAAAAAGCAAAACTTTAAAGATTACGAAATAATTGTTGCAGACGCTAATTCCAAAGATAAAACAGTAGAAATTGCTAAAAGTTTTGGTTGTAAGATTGTCAAAGGGGGTTTACCAGCAAAAGGAAGAAACGAAGGGGCAAAAGTAGCTCAGGGAGACCTATTTTTGTTTTTGGATGCTGATAATATTTTTTTACCCCCAAATTTTTTGGAAAAATTAATAAAAGAATTTAAGGAGAGAAAATTAAACCTAGCCTCTTTTCCTGTTTATGCCCGGGGAAACAAATTTGACGAAATGGCTTTTAAAATTTCTTATTTTTGGATAAATTTAACTCAGAATTTCTTGCCCCATGCCCATAACTCGATTTTGGTTAAGCGAAAAATCCATGAGATGACTGGGGGATTTGACGAAGAAATAAAAATGGCCGAAGACCATGCCTATGCCCGAGTAGCCAGTAAATTTGGGAAGTTTGGCTTTATTCAAACCGAGCCCGTTTTTACTTCTTGCCGGAGGTTTGAGAAAGATGGTAGGTTCAATACTTATTTAAAGTATTTTTTAGCAGGCATCTATATGTTTTTTCGAGGCAATATAAAAAAAGATATTTTTAAATATAGACTTGACCGCAAGGTTGAAAAAAGCGAAAAATAAACTTAAGATAATTAGTATGGTGGACTATCGGTTGCCAAAATTCGAATTTGAAAAAATTAAAGCGCCCAAAATAAAACCGTTTCCACTCCTAAAGGGACGGAATTTTCGGCCTCTTCTTATTACTATCTTCCTCGCCTCTTTTTTTGGCTTTTTAGCAGGTGCTCTATCCGGAGGCTATTTTTATTTAGAGATAAAAGATTATCTTGCCCAGCTAAATATAGAACTACCACCACCCGAAAAAATAGTTGAAAAAGAAACAATCGTAGAAAAAGAATATGTTCCCCAGACCACTCAGGAAGAAAAAATAATTAAGACAGTTCAAGATGTTTCACCCGCAGTTGTAAGTATAATTATCACCAAAGACCTACCAATTATCGAACAGTATTTTTACGAACCCTTTGAAGAAATGGGACTCCCTTTTGAATTACAAATTCCTCAATACCGCCAAAAAGGAGTTGAAAAAACAGAAATCGGAGGGGGAACCGGTTTTATTGTTTCTGAAGATGGAATGATATTAACTAATCGGCATGTAGTCATAGACGAAGAGGCTGACTATACGGTTTTAACTAATGATGGTCAAAAATTTATAGCCAATGTTTTGGCAAAAGACCCGGCTCAAGATATCGCTATAATTAAAATCGACACAGATAAATCTCTTTCAGTAGCTAAACTAGGAGATTCAGAGAGATTACAAATTGGCCAAACAGTCATTGCTATTGGAAATGCCTTGAGCGAGCTTCAAAATACGGTTTCGGTTGGGGTAATTTCTGGTTTAGGTAGAACCATTACTGCTTCAGGCGGAGGAATTGTTGAAACCCTAGAAGATATTATCCAAACAGATGCCGCCATCAATCAAGGAAACTCAGGAGGTCCTCTCTTAAATTTGAAAGGAGAGGTTATTGGAATTAATACTGCCATGTCCCTGGAGGGAGAAAATATTGGTTTTGCCATTCCAATCAATAAGGCCCAAAAAGACATTGAACAGGTGAAAACCCTGGGAAAAATCGTTTATCCTTTTTTGGGAGTAAGATATGTTTTGATTAATGAAGAAATTAAAAAAGAGGAGAACTTACCAGTAAGTTATGGTGCTTGGATTGTTCGAGGAGACCAACCTGAAGAAGCAGCTATTTTCCCGGGATCGGCAGCTGAAAAAGCAGGGCTTAAAGAGGGAGATATTATTTTAGAGTTCAGTGGTGAAAAAATCACTCCTGAGAACAGTTTAGCTAAGATCATTATGAAATATAATCCAGGAGACCGGGTAATTTTAAAAATTTTAAGAGGAGGTCAAGAAAAAACCGTTATCACAAACTTAGGAGAAAGAAGCGAATAAAGGATTGATTTTTTCTAAAATCGTGTTAATATAAATTTATCTCTATGCTTGGTTCTAATTTTACTCATAAAGCTCAAGAGGCTATATTGAAGGCTCAATCAATTGCTCAAGAAAGAGAACAGCACCAGATTGATGCCCTTCACCTGCTATCTGCCCTTATTTCTCAGGAAGGAGGCATAGTTTTGAATTTACTCCAAAAATTGGGAGTAGACATCGAGGATTTAAAACGAAAGATAAACACCTCCCTTGGAAAAATTTCAACAATCGTTACTCCCCAAGCTTTTGGTCAATTTTATTTAACTCAAGACATGGCCAAGGTCTTAAAAAGAGCTCGAGAAGAATCCCTGAAAATGGGAGACGAGTATATTTCAGTTGAGCATTTGTTTTTAGCCCTTCTTGATACCGAAACCAAAGCCAAAGAACTCTTAATCAAAGCCACTTTTTTAAAACCAGAAGGAGCTATTTTAGAGACCGGTCAATTAGATTACAAAACAGCCATGGAAAAATTAGGCCAGATTCGAGGCGGACAAAGAATTACCGACCCTCATCCCGAGTCTAAATACGAGGTTATTGAAAAATATGCCAATAATCTGACTGCTCTGGCTCGAGAAGGCAAGTTAGACCCGGTTATTGGCAGAGAAAACGAGATTAGAAGGTTAATGCAGGTTCTTTCTCGCCGGACAAAAAATAACCCTGTTTTAATAGGAGAGGCAGGAGTAGGAAAAACAGCAATTGTTGAGGGGTTGGCCCAGAGAATTGTTCAAAATAAAGTTCCCGAAAGTTTGGAAGAAAAAGAAATTATTTCTCTGGATTTAGGGGCTCTGGTAGCTGGTACCAAGTATCGAGGTGAATTCGAAAATCGAGTCAAAGCCCTGCTAAAGGAAGTTAAAAGAGCTAAGGGTCAATATCTTTTGTTTATTGACGAGCTTCATACTTTGGTAGGGGCCGGAGCTGCCGAGGGCGCGATTGATGCTTCTAATCTTTTGAAACCCGCTTTATCTCGAGGAGAATTAAGAGCAATAGGAGCTACCACCCTTAAAGAATACCAAAAGTATATCGAAAGAGACCCAGCCTTAGAAAGAAGGTTTCAGCCAATTTATGTGGCAGAGTCTTCAATTGAAGATACAATTTCTATTTTAAGAGGGATAAAAGAAAAATATGAATTACACCACGGAGTGAGAATTAAAGACTCAGCCCTCGTATCTTGTGCCCAACTGGCAGCCAGATATATCACAGACCGATTTTTACCAGATAAAGCCGTTGATTTAATGGACGAAGCAATGAGCTCTTTGAGATTAGAAATTGAATCAGAGCCAACGGAATTAGCAGAGTTAAAAAGAGCCATCCATAAGCTGGAAATCGAAAAAGAAGCAATCAAAAAAGAAAAGAAAACAGAAAAGAGAAAGAGGGTTATCTCTCGCCAATTAGCCGATTTAAAAGAGAAAGCCAAAGACATTGAATCTAAATGGCAATTGGAAAGAGAAACAATTACTAAAATTAAGCAACTGAAAAAAGAAATAGAAGCTTCCCGTCTTGAGGTAGAAAAAGGAACAGCCGAAGCTGATTTGCAAAAAGTGGCTGAGATAAAATATGGAAAGATACCTCAGTTTATGAAAGAACTAAGAGGAGCTGAAAGAAAATTGGCCCGGCTTCAAAAAAGCCACCCCCTTCTAAAAGAAGAAATTGAGCCAGAAGATATTGCTAAGATTGTTTCCCAATGGACAGGTATTCCGGTTACCCGACTTTTGGAGGCAGAAGCCAAGAAATTAGAAAAAATGGAGAAAATTCTTTCTCGCCAGGTAATAGGTCAAGAAGAGGCCATTTCAGCCGTTTCCAATGCTCTTCGGAGAGCCAGAGCTGGAATTTCAGAAGAAAATCGACCATTGGGCTCTTTCCTTTTCTTGGGACCCACCGGAGTTGGAAAAACTAAAACTGCCAGGGCTTTAGCTGAATTTTTGTTCAATGATGAAAATGCTCTAATTCAAATTGATATGTCAGAATATATGGAGCGCCACACCGTTTCTAAAATGATAGGTTCTCCTCCGGGTTATGTTGGCTATGAAGAGGGGGGGCAATTGACAGAAAAGATTAGGAGAAGACCCTATAGTGTGATTTTGCTAGATGAAGTCGAAAAGGCCCACCCCGAGGTTTTTAATATCTTACTTCAGATTTTAGAAGATGGCAGATTAACCGATGCCAAAGGTAGAATTGCTTCTTTTAAAAATTCAATCTTGATTATGACCTCCAATGTCGGTTCACAATATATTTCTCAGATGGGCGCGATTGGCTTCTTTGGAGAGAAAGAAGAAAAAGAAAAGAGAAGCCTGAGGGAGAAGGTTTTAGAAGCTCTTAAGGAAAGATTTAGACCCGAATTTTTAAACAGAATTGACGAGGTTATCATCTTTAATTACCTGGGCAAAAAAGAAATTAGAAAAATAGTTGACTTGGAACTCCAAAGGGTTGTCGAGAGATTAAAGGATAAAAAAATAAAAACCCAATTTAGTCAAAAAGCTAAAAGTTTTTTAGCAGAAAAAGGTTTTGACCCCAACTTAGGAGCCCGACCCCTAAAAAGAGTTATTCAGAGGGAGATTTTAGACCCTTTATCGCTAAAAATTGTTTCCGGTGATATTTCAGAAGGCGAAAGAGTTGTGATTGATTTAAAAAATAATAAAATTGTTTTTTCAACCTCTAAAGATTTAATTAAAATTGGTAAATCAGAAGCAGGGGTTTCGGTTCGATGAAAATTTCCCAAATCCTAACCATTTTTACCCTGGGGATAGTGGGTGGTATTTTTGCTGACCAAATTTTATGGCCCTACTTTATTGAAAGGCCTCTTTTTTATCAGTATCGTTTAGAGCAAAACCCAATTTATGTGACGGAAAAAAAGGAAATTACCATTAGAGAAAATTTAGCCCTTCAAAATGCAGTTGAAAAAGTAGAAAAAGTAGTGGTTGGCGTAAAAACAAAGACCGAAACAGGCCAGATTTTAGAAGGTTCAGGACTTATTATCACCTCAGACGGTCTTATAGTAACTCTGGCTGAATTAGTACCCAAAGGCTCTATTTTTTCCTTTTTTGTGAGCGAAGAATCTGTCCATTTCCAGATTTTAAAAAGAGACTCAAAAGAGAACCTGGCCTTAATTAAAATTGATAAAACTAATTTATCCACCTTAAGCTTCGCCAATTTAGAAAAAATAAGGTTAGGAGAAAGAGTGTTTTTGGTCGGAATCGTTTTTGAAAAAGAAGGTCCTCAAAAAATAGTTAACGAAGGCATTATTAGGACCTTTAGCGAAGACCTAATTGAGACAAGTATTTTTGAAGAAAACGTCCTCTCAGGAAGCCCTCTTTTTGATATTGAAGGCAATATTCTTGGTCTAAACGAGACTACCAAAGAGGGCCAAGTTTTGACTATCCCAATCAGCAAAATTAGAGAGTTCACCGGCCTTTAAAAAGCTTTATTCTTTTGTTAAAATAATAAATATATGAAAAAACTCTACAAAAGCAAGGAAAATAAGGTTTGGTGTGGGGTTATAGGCGGTATTGGGGAATATTTAAACGTTGACCCAGTAATTTTAAGGGTTATCTGGATTCTCATTGTTGTCTTTACCGGGTTTTTTCCAGGTCTTATTGCCTACTTGTTTGTTGCCCTGATTGTTCCCAAAAAACCAAAATAATTATTATTTTAACATCAACCATTATGATTTTGCCCGAGATTTTTCTCGGGCTTTTTATTGTGTTGGGGTTTTACTTCATATAGTATTTCACGATATAATTCAACAAAGACCAGAAGTTAAAGCCATGGCCAAAAATAAGGAGAAAAAGTCCAAAAAACCCCTTGAGGAGTTCGAGTATTTCAAAAGCCAAAGAGAAAAAGACTTATTGAGGTGGTTTTTAATGGGAGATGTGTTTTTTTTGATTGCCACCCTTATCCTCATGTTTATCAGCGAGGAAATTTTAAATTTAGGGATTTTAACCTGGCCCAACTACTGGATTTTATTTCTCGGTAACCTTATATTTATTCTTTACTTCTTGTTTTGTTTAATCAAGGATTTTAAGGTTTGGATTTTAAAATATGTAACAGCCGTATTCTCTCCCTTATTGATAATCGGTTGGATTTATTTTACCGACATCCAATATGTCAAAATATTATTTATTGCACCCGTTCAGCTTATCATGCTAGCTGGACTCCTTTTTTATGACACCACAGTCCTTTTTATTTCCGCCCTTACAACCATGATCTATATGACCCTTTTGTTTTTACATTATTTCAGAAGCGGTGTTGCATTTCCCCTATATGAGATTTATTTAACTTATATGTTTTGTATTGTGAGCGTAGTATTCAGTTGGCCTCTACTCCAGCGAACCAGAATCTACCTTGTCGAACTTCTCGAAAAAAGAAGAGAAGCAGAAGAAGCCAAATCAGTTCTCGAAGTCAAGGTTCAAGCTCGAACCAAAGAACTCAGAGAATTAACCCAGAACTTAGACCAAAAGGTCAAAGCAAGAACTACAGAACTCCAAGAAAGAGTTAGCCAACTAGAAAGATTCCAAAAACTCACCATCGGCAGAGAATTAAAGATGGTAGAATTGAAAAAAGATTCAGAGGTTGAAAAAAGAATTAGAGAAAATATAAAGTTTTTAAATTATTTTGTATTTCTTTTGCCCGAAAAATTTTCGGGCTTGATTTTTTCTACTTGAGATGTTAAGAAGAAATAGTCACTTTCCAATTAGAAAAAGGAGAGAGGGAGAAAATGGAGAAGCATCAGGTTATAAAAGAGGTAATAGCTTATCTCCAGGCAGAAAAAAGCCGACTAGAGCAAGATTTTTCTAATAAAGAAAAACAATATAGCCAAGTAGTCGTGTCTTTTTCAGAACTTTCTTTTACTCCTTTTTGGAGACAGCCCCTGAAACCACTTTTAAAGAAATTTCTAGCCAGAAGGGCAGAAAAATTAAGAAGGGAAATTTTAAATCTAAGGCTAAGAATCCAGGAATTTACCCAGGCCATCGTTGATTTGAAGAAAGGAATATATTTCACAGCCATACCCCTTATGAATCAATTATCAGATAGACATTTCTTCTATCCACTACTCAGTCCAGTAATCAGTATTGCCCCCGTCTATCAAGCTTCAAGACCAAACCTAACATTTTACTATATTCTCGACCTGACGAAACGGCTTATTACCTTGCAGAAAGAAAGAGAGTAAAAAGTCCTTAACCGTGTTTTCAACACGGTTTTTTTCTTGACAATCTCCTCAATTATCTAAAAAATAAAATAACATGACTTTTTTCCCGGTACAGGGCATTAGAGAAGAAAGGGTTTTAAGTCGACAAATTATTTTTGCTATTATTTTAGCTCTGGGAATTTTTCTGTATTTTTGGGCAAAATTAATTGATGTCCAACCTGAAATTTTCCAGACACTTCCAGCTGCTATTTTTGAAACAATCAAAGAAGCAGTTATTACCCAAGAAACCTTTGAGGAAATACCTGAAACTTTCATACCCCAAGAGAAAACATACCTTGAAATAGCTGAAAAAGGAGAGGGGATTACTCATTTGGCTCGAAGAGCCCTGAAACAATATCTTCAAGAAAGCCCTCAATTTTTTGGTCTGACTCCGGAACATAAAATCTATATTGAAGACCATATTGCCAAGAAAATGGGTGGTGGCTGGTTAAAATTAGGCCAGGAGCTTGAAATTTCCGAAGATTTGCTTCAAGAATCTATTGAAAAAGCCAAAAACCTTTCCCCAGAACAACTTGAAAACCTGGAGCAATACTCCCAACTCGTTCCCTCCCTCAATTACTAAAAAAGTCCAGATTTTAACCTAATAAAAAGGTAGGACACTCTCTGTCCCACCTCTTTTATAGCCCTATGAACAACTTTCTAAGGTTCAACCTTGGAAAGTCTATTCTCTTTAATTACTCTGTCGGAATATAAGGCGCACAAGCTGGCACCTGGCTAAGAGCAATTAGAGCATCTTGGCAGGCTTGAACTCCAGCCATACACTCAGCTAATCCAGCCTGGAGTTGAGTTACCCCGGCTCCACATTCTTGCAATTGTGTTCCCAGGTCTGTTGCTATAACCTTGCACTCATTTGCGCCCGAATACAGTCTATAGGTAAAAACACCAAGAACAACCAGCGCTAAAACTAAAACAATTATTACAATAGATTTTTTGTCCATTTTCAATTTTGCTTTTTAATAGGGTCTTATCGACCTTTTTATTTATTTTAACCTATTTACTGCCAAAACAAAACCCCGTAACTAAATGTAACGAGGTCTTTCCTCGTTACGTTATAAAAAGGGGCGGGGCAACGGAAAGTTTTCCACAAAGTGGGTGGTTGTCTTTTCTTTTTAGTTTTTTATACAATGGAACAATATGTCTAAGAAAATAATTGTTTTGGTTTTTGTTGTTTTACTCCTCGTTGTTGGAGGAGTTTTTTGCTGGCAAAAAAGAGAAATTAAAGGAAGCCCAGACGATTATGTGATTCAAGAAACACCTGAGGGGACAATTGTTGAAAATGAAAGGGCGGGATTAACAGTAAAGGTTCCAGGGGGTTGGATCACAGAAAAAATAGAAATAATGGAGGGGTCGGTGGTGTTTTATACGCCGGATATAGAGAGTGTGAGGCCGAATAAAAAGGACAGTTTACCGCTTAAGAAAGGGTGCATGATTGAGATGGCCGTGGATTATCTAACAAGAGACCTTGAAGAACTTGAAAACATTGCTAAGGAAGAACATAAAGCATTCGTAATGAAGTCTGACATGTTTGAAATGATAGAGGTGGATAACATACCCGCTTTTAAAAACACCTTTGATTGTACAGAATTAGGTTCCTCTATTGAGGTGTATATACCAAGAAAAGATATATTATATGGATTTAGGATTGCGATGGGCGCCGAAAACACCGAGGGATGTTTTCAGGCATTTGATGAACTTTTAAAAACGGTGTCAATTAAATAGTTCTTTTTATGACTAAACAGTTTTTTCATAATTTTCTACTAATTTCTTTAGTAGCTTTTTTGATTTTTCCTCAAGGTGTTTTAGCCGAGATTACTCTTTCCCAAGAAGATACTCATAATTTATTAAATGCAGTTCAGCAGGGACTGATGGATGAATGGATTGATTTAACTACTTCTCCGAGTTTTGCTGAGCCGGAAAAACAGGCCGCTTTATTTTTAATCCGAAACGCAATCCAAAACAAAGAATTAGAATACATTCTTCAGGAGCTTCCCCTACAGGCTTTGAGCAATTTAGTTAAAATCACTACGTTTTTGTTGGGTCATCCGGAAGCAGGCGCTTTTTTAGAAAGACTTGAAAAAGAGAGTGTTGAAAAAGCAATTGAAATAGCCATCGATTGGTTACTTCAAAATGAGGTCAAAGTAGCTTCAGGTAGCTTAACTTATTCTTTTACTTCTTATAAAGGCAATCTTCAGGAATCATTTTTTTATTATAGTTTGGCTTATAAATATTTAATTAATGAATATGGGGAAATAACAATTGAATTTTATTCACCTGAAGAAATTGAGCCCCAAGGCTCTACAGCAAGAGCTATGTGGATGAAAGAAAGCTATTGGGAGTTTGCAGATTGGCAAGCACAGGGCAATGAAAAATTGGGTCCTTTTATAGTTAGAATTAGGGGGAGGGTTGTAAAAACAGACCTCGGCGGATATAAATGGGATAAAACTCTAAGTGCGGAAGTTACCTTTTCTGAGCCAATTCCTGAATTTCCTGGAGGAAAGCCACTTACTTTTTGGGAGAGAATGAAGCAAGAGCTTATCAGGAGCATTGTTGAAAAAATTTTGCCCGTTCCCTTTGAATTAGTAGAATTTTTTCAATCAAAACTAATCGGTTCAGTTGAGCCCCTAGAGCAAACAATAACCGAAAAAGAAAAATCTCCTGATGTGGAACAAGAAACCGAGCCCGAAGGGGCAAACGAACTGAAATCAGGGGAAGAAACGAAAACAGAACCACAAGACAAAACAAAACCAACTCTTCAAGAAATCCAAGAACTTTTAGATGACATCGCTGAAAGAATTGACGTGATAAGTCAAGAAACGAACGAATTAGTGGGAGAAGAAAAGCCATCTACTCCGGAAGAATCTGAAGAAGAGCAAGAAGAAACGACAGAGGAGGAAATAGAGGAAGAATCTGAAGAAGAAAAAGAACCAGAGGAGAAAGAAGAGGAAAAAATGGTGACTATTTGTCAAAGAATCCCCGAAGATTATCCTCTTAGAAATAAGGTTATCATTAATGAAATTGCTTGGATGGGCACAGTCAATTCTGCAAATGATGAATGGATTGAGCTAAAAAATATTTCCAACGAACCCATTAATTTATCCGGTTGGCAACTTCTGGATAAAGATCAACAAATAAGAATAATTTTTGTGCAGGAAGACTTCCCACACAGCTCTTTCGGCAGTTTTTATCTTTTGGAAAGAACCGATGACGATTCCGTACCCAATATTACAGCAGATTTAATTTATACCGGGGGCCTCAGTAATACAAATGAAGCCCTATATCTTTTTGATGAAAATTGTCAGCTTCAAGACGAGGTGGTAGCCAACCCAAACTGGCCAAATGGAAATAGTGGTTCTAAAAGAACCATGGAGCGTAAAAGCAATTTAGAGTGGCAGACAAGTGCTTATATTGGTGGTACCCCAAAAGGAGAAAATAGCAGCGGATACATTGTAATTCCCAGTAGTTACACTCCACCTCCCTCACCCTCTTATCCTAAAATTTTTATTTCCGAAGTTCGAATTTCTCCAATCACTGAAAGATTCGTTGAGCTTTATAATCCTAATAACTACACAGTTGATCTAACTGGTTGGTATATTCAAAGAAAAATTGGAGATGGGTCACCTTCTTCTTTTGTTTCCTCTCCCAATTTTGAAGGGAAAATAATTGGTCCTCTTGATTATTTTCTTGTAGCCCATTCCTCCTCTACCATTGCTTCTTCAGCTGATATTCTTTTAAATCTTACTCTTACTTCAAACAACACTCTTTTGCTTAAAAATCCCAAAAAAGAAATCGTAGATGAGATTAACTGGGAAGAAATTGAAGAGGGCCTTAGTTATGGACGCCATTGGGATGAAACAGCTAATAATTACTTAGATGAGTGGGAAATTCAAACACCCACGCCAAAAACAAAAAACAGCCAGCCACCAGCAGAGGAGTCTCAAGAAGAAAAGCAAGAAGAAGCCCCAACTTTAGAAGTGATTATCAATGAAATTGCTTGGATCGGAACGAGGGCAAATTCATTTGATGAATGGATTGAGCTTTACAACAATACAACCTCAACCATTGAGCTTGCTGGCTGGAGATTGGTTTCTTCTGATGGAGAGCCAGACATATCTTTTTCAACCTCAACCGCAGCTACAACTACTATTCCCGCCCAAGGGTTTTATTTGATAGAAAGAACCGATGACGATAGTATCAGCGATATTCCAGCTGATTGGGTAGGGATTTTTGGAAATGGCCTCAAAAACAATCCAAACTGCGAGATTTTATTTCTTTATGATCAAAATAATAAATTAATAGACCAGACTGTTTGTTTTGAAAATGGTGATTGGCCAGCCGGGAAAGCTAGCCCAGATTATATAACAATGGAAAGAATTAAATCGAACGAACTGG
>LJNG01000011.1 GCA_001302985.1 Parcubacteria bacterium DG_74_3 | reverse complement strand
GTACGACCCAACATTTCTTTAGCCCCCACTCCCACTGCCAGAATTTTATTTTCGGTCAAATCTACCGCGACCACTGATGGTTCTTCTAAAAACCACTCCTTTACCGGGGAGAAAAACCAAAGAATTGCAGGTCCCGAGATCTATCCCCATTTTTTTAATAAACATATTAGTATTTCCTATTAACTCTTTTATATTATATTAAATTTCAAATCTTAGCAAGTTTTGGAAATTTGGCTCCTTTCCCTGGTAAAGGACTAAATTGGTTTTCAGAAAAAGGTTGCAGTATAATAAAAATTGACTATGAGAAAGAAAGTCAGAAAAATCTTATTTTTAATTTGTTTGGTTTTATTTTTATTGGTAAGTCCTCTGGTGGTTCTTTATTCCCAAGGATACAGACTTAATTTTAATCCCCCAACTGGCAGAATAAAGATAACCCAAACAGGAGGTTTATTTTTAAAAGCCTGGCCCAGGCAGGTGGAAATTTATTTGGATTCTAAACTGGTCAAAAAGACGGATTGGTTTTTTGGCTCGGTTTTTATTGAAAATCTGCTACCTAAAAAGTATAAAGTTTTGGTGAAAAAGGATGGCTTTCATCTCTGGGAGAAAACATTAGAAATAAAAGAAAAAGAGGTAACCGAAGCAAAAAAATATCGTTTTATGGCCTCAAAATCCGAATTTTTCCCTTGTAAGTCAAGGAGTAGAAAGCTTCTGGTTTTCTCCAGACCAGGAAAAAAAATAATTTTATTAAATGAAGAATCTGAAAAAGAGGGTTGGTCTCTAAAGCTCTATGATGTAGAAAGAGGAATCCAAAGCTACCTGGTTACAGAAAAGGAAATTCATCCTCAGGGAGCTGAATTGTTAAATTTAGATTTTTCTGTCGATTCTAAAAGAGTTTCATTAGAAATAGGAGCAGCAGAAAGAATAAAATATTTTGACTTAGAAATAGATAGAATACCACCGACTCTGGTTGAAGAAGAACCCCCTTTCGTTCCCTTAGACCGTGTTATCGCCTATCAAAAGTTAAATGATGATGTTTATTATCTAAATAATTTTGGGCATCTTTTCAAAACCAATCTTTCTTTCGAATCTCAAACAAAAATATCAGAAAAACCATTTGCCCTATTGCCAGAAACCGAATACCAGTTGAAGGTCTGTGGTGATTTTATTTTTCTGAAGGAGGGTGAAAATCTCTATATATTCAATTCCGAGTCAAAAACTTTTGAGAAGTTTTTTTCGCCCTTTCGAGGCCTCAGAGTTTCTCCAAATTCAGAAAAATTAATGTATTGGTCAGATTCTGAAATCTGGATTTTGTTTTTAAAAAAAGGGGTAATCCCCTCTCCTGAATATACAGAAGAAAAACTATTTTTAGTCCGTCTTTCAGAAAAAATTAATGACGTGATTTGGTTAAATTCGGATTATTTTGCTTTCATTCTTGGCAACATGATAAAAATTACGGAGACCGATACAAGAGACAGGTTGAATATTATTGACTTTGCCACACTTGAAAAGCCTCAAATGTTTTTTAATACCAATAACCAAAAACTATATATTTTAAGTGGAGGAAATTTGCAATCATCCCCAAAATTACTTCCGTGAAACAAGAGGGTTTCCCCTTACATAAAAACGCCAGGGTTTTTCTTTCCAAGCACCGGCATACTCAATGCCGATTCTTTTTGTTTTTATAATTTGAGCTGGTAGAATTTTTACTCCCCTATCTTCTAACCAAATTCTTTGACTTTTTGTTAAATCTTCTTCATTAAAAGAATGACTCAATTTCATCCACCGACAAAGTTTCCCGGGGCCCGAAGCTACTCTTTTCAATTTTGCTCCCTGGTTGGGAGGTTCCAGAGCCCGTATTAATACGCATTCTGGCTTCCCTACTTTCTCTGTGGTGATATTTAATTGCCAATGAATTCCGTAACAAAGAAAAATATAAATATGCCCTCCTTCTAAATACTTGCTTTTATTTCGTTTGGTGATTTTACCACCGAAAGCGTGAGAGGCCCTATCTTGGGGGCCGATGTAAGCCTCTGTTTCAATAATTTTTCCCTCCAGTTTCTTTTTCCCCATCTGTCTTACTAAATACTTTCCCAAAAGTTCTTTGGCTACCTTTAAGGTCGGTCTTTTATAAAATTTTCGAGAGAGCCTTTTTTTCATTAATATATTTTAACAAAATAAATAAAAAATAGCTCAATTAAGGGGCTATTTTAATCAGCTCTTGGGCGGGAAGTCTTCCCCGCCTAGCTTTTAGATTTTGGTTTGGGCCTCAATTTTCTTTTTGAAATCTAACCACTTTACATTACCAGGGCCTGCTAAACCACAAATTTCTTTAAAGGGACAGTATTTACACTGCCAATTATCAGGCCAACTTGAAATTCTTGAGGGAATGATGTTGGAATCAATCTTTGTTTTAAGCTCGGTTAGGGGTTTAATTAGAGAACGGGCTTTTGGGGAGCTGTACTTTATTACAAACTCCTTTAATTCCTGGGTGTCTTTATTGACATAGAGTAATATTCCTTTTTTGGGGTCGAGATAGTGGAGATATAGTTGAAGTTGGTCAATATGTTCTTCTTTAGCTCGATTTAAATTTTTAAAAACCATGCTATTCATACTCTTAATATCCAGTACATATAAGTCTTTGCCGTCGCTAATGATAGCGTCTGCCCTTCCCCGGATTAATTCTTGAGGAGGAATATCCACTTCTGAAGCCACCACGTGGACTTCCTTCATACTTAAAAGGGGCTTCATAATAAGGCGGTGAATAGAATCACCGTGGTCGAAAAGTCTCAAAATCCTGGCGTCCATTTCTTCTCGAGGCGCGTTTTTGAATTTAAAAAATATTGCCCGAGAGCATTTGCCGGCATCGGAGATATAAAAGTGGTGTTGGGCTCTGTCTTTTTGTCTGTCTAAGTAGTATTTGTTGATAAACTCTTTGAGCATCTTACTTTAATTCTTCTTCTATATCTTTAATTTCTTTACTAATTATTTTTTTAGATATACCCAGAGCTTTCTTTAAATTTTCAGACATCCTTCTTTCTTTTTGGCTTAACTGCGGTTTACCATCAATTTGAGCTATCTGTTCTGTTACTTCTTTACTCAAAATTCTAAAGGCTCGGTATAAAGCCTTTTCGGCTTCGGTAGTTTCTTTTCTCAATCTTTTTCTTTCTTTTTTTATTTTTCTCCAAAACCAGAGAGTCCCAAAGATTATAATCACCACAAGACCAAAAAGAGTAATGGTAATGGTAAGATAATCAATTAGTATTCCCCCAATTCTAATGAAAGCTGGAGGAATAATAGAAACGGTAACCATTGATATTGTTCTATTTCCTGCCTTATCTATCGCTTCAACTAAAACCAGGTGTTTTCCTACCGATTGGGGTGGAATTTTATATTCTGGTTTTTCCACTCTTACGGGGTTTTCCTTATTAACCCTGACCTCAAAATAAGCTATTCCCGAGGGCTCATCGATTGTTTCGAAGAATAGGGTGGGCCTGGGCCGAATTGTTTCTTCTCCCTCTTGAACTTTTATTTCGAAGGGTGTCGGAGGTTGAGTGTCTATCTGGAATTTAAAATGAGAAACTCCTCCCCAACCAGACTCATTGCGCAGTTGAACGTGAAAATACCAAATGCCGTCATCTAAATCTTCTAATTGTCTTTCTGATATTACCCCGGAATAAAATATTGTTGGTAGGGAGAAAGGATTATTGTCAACCAGTAGTTTTACTCCGGTCATGTCCGAAGGGATTGTCCAGATAAATTTCGGGTCGTTATTCGAATACCATTTTTCTGAAGCAGGATGGGTGGGAGAAGAAACGTTTGGAGCTTCTGGTGCCCCTTCGGGAGGAGTGTATTCAGGAAGGGGAAATTTTGCAGGTTGAATAACATAGGCTCCGGGAATCATGCTGGCTAAAACATTTGTTCCTTTATAGTCAGCAGCTAAGACCGAACCGCTTAAAAAATCCACTTTACAGGCACCAGCTGTCTTTGCCTGAAAACTGACAGTGGCAATAATACCTGAGGCGCCATTAAAGTTGTCTGGCGTTCCTCCACCAAAGCTAAGGGTGCCTCCAGAATTAGAAAAAGTTGGCTCAGTTGTCCATAAACTGAAAATTGAACCTGCTTTAGAAATACTCATTACATCAAGTTTGTCTGAGTCAAATTTTAAAGTTGCTTCAGCAGCATTAATAATCTGTTCTCTGCTATCCAATTCAATAGAAACGGAAAAAATTCGACCCACGGAATAAGTCCCGGTAGAGGGAGATAAATATAAAGAGGCGCCAGCAGCATTGGCTTCATTTATGGCTATACTAAAAATCGAAATTAAAAGAACCGGAAGTATAGATAAAGTATTAAAATTCCTTAGTTTGAGCATTGGTTTCTTGAATTTTTCTAATTATACACCAGATTATCCCTGTTACTACCAGAATCAAGATTATTATCAAAGAGAGGGGTATTTTGGGTTTTACTGGTAAGGGCAAAGATGGAGGTACATATTCAGCAATTCTTTCATTTCCTGCCTTATCAACCGCTCTAACTTTTATTATACTATGTAAGCTCTGACCCTCCAAGAGATATGGACTGGAACCTACTTTCCATTCCCCTTCTCCTTCTTTTACTTCGTAATAATCAATTCCTGTTTGTTTATCTGTAGTAAAAAAAATTATAAAATACTTTCCTTCAAAAACAGTGGGTTGTTGAAAAATCTCTATTTTGAAGGGCTCAGGAGAAATATTATCTTTTTCAATCTCTATTTGCCAATGGTCTTCAAGAATCTCTGTTTTTTCAGTGGAAATTTCAAAAATTGCTCCTCGGGTAGTCAACTTGGCTTCGGTTCCTAATTTATCGCTTAAGAGAACGCGAGAGGTATCTAAAAATATCACTTTGGCTGTATTTTCCTGGAATTCCTGAGTTAATGGTTCAGAAACTTTAAAAATTATTTTCCCCAATAAATTAGTGGATCCGGGATCGCCAGCTATTCTTCCACAATATTCACCTGGAATTCCTCCAATAAAAGAAATAAAACCTGAATCCTGATTAATTGTTGCTGTTTTTACCCAGAGAGTTAAAATTGATTCTCCCTGGCTAAAATCAATTGCCTCTAAAATATCATTGGAGAAACTTAAATTAACTTCGACAGCATTAATACATTCTCTTTCAGTATCGATTCTAATTTCTTCTATAAAAGTTTCACCCAAATGATATTCCCCGATATCTGGCTCCAAATATAACAAAGCAGCATCTGTAACCTGGGGGATTATGAAAGAGAGAATAGCAAAAAGAAAAAAGAATTTAAATTTTGCGTTAAAATTTTCCATAAATAATAACTAAATTATCCGGTCCAGCAACACAAAAGAATGCTCAAATCTGGTAAATCCACTGTCCCATTTTGGTTTAAATCATATTGAGAATTATCTTTTTCCCACCAGCACAGGAAAATACTAAAATCAACTAAATTTACCCTTCCGTCTTTATTGAAATCAGCTCGAAGACAAACCTCTTCGGGAGGAACCATTATTTCTCCTATATAAAAAGCCAAAGCCTTACCAAAACCGCTTTTTTCTTGAGCGTTAATTTGAAAACGAGCTTTAGTAGAGTGTGAACCCTCCTCAAGGGGTTGAGTATCAAAAGAAAGAAGCCAAACACCAATCTCGTCTGCCCAGACCCTTTCAATAATTTCTAATGAAAGAATATGAACGTCTATTTGGACTTCAGGTACGGCTTGGCCAAAAATATTTAAATTTTCACCTTTTCTTAAGGTGCTTTTATCGAGACCAATGGTGGGAGGTAAAAAGATGCCAGAGACAGTAGTAATTGCATTAGCAATCACCCGGAAGGTTAAAGAATAGGTAATTGATTTTATTCCGTCTTTATCTTCTGCCCAGAGAGAAAAGGTATAAACCCCAGCAGTTAAATCAGTAATTTCTCCTTTAAAATCGGCTTGGGAATTTGCTTTGGTTGGGGTTACTTCTTTTCCATCTTTTAAAATATGAATTCTTGAGTCAGGATAAGCCTTTCCTTTAAGAATAACTTTGGTCGGAACTTCTGGGGGAACATATAGGCCTCCACCAGGGGGCGGTGGAGCTTCTTCTACTTTACAGACCGCATCACAACCATCTCCAGAAACATTATTTCCGTCATCACAATCTTCTCCATAGAGGGATTGTACAATTCCATCCCCGCAATAAGGAGCCCAACCCGTGCAATCCATATTACAAAATCTGTTGGCGGCATTATAGGCATATGTTCCGTTGTCTGTGCCGTCATCACAAAATTCATCTGCTTCCACAATGTCATTTCCACAAATATGAACCGATACCGAAGTTTGTAATATATTTGCTTGAGTGTTTTGAAAAAATAAAAAAAATAGACTAAAAATTAGTCCCAGAAAGATTGGAATGTAAAATAAAGGGCTTTTAAAATTTCCTACCCATAAAACCATATAATTATTAAAAATTGAGGTAATATTTGAATTGAGCTTACCTCTTTTTTCTCCAAGCTCTATATCCTCTCCAGCCAAAATAGCCAACTATAATTAAAATAAAGAGAATTATCCCAATTACACTGGCTTTATCTCTAAAACTTAAACCCTCAAACCCATAACCCTCATAATCTGGCAGGCTTCCGTAAGAAAGGATTACCAAAGAAAGTTCGCCCTCGCTAACAACCTCCTCAGTTTTGAAAATTTTAAATTTTACCAAGTAATTTCCGATTGGAAGTTTAGTGGGAAACTCAGCTACAATTTTCTGAATCTCAAAGGGTTCAACTTTCTCAATTTTAGAATTTTGAACCGCTTCTAATAACTCCCCTCCTTGATTATCATAAATATCTAAACTAACTTTAGTGGGAGCTGCTCTTATATTTCCTAAATTTTCAATTTGCATTTCAAACTTTATCTTTCCTGGAAAATAAAGCCATAAAAACTTGTGTCCTTCCTCCAAATTAAAAATCTCAACGTTCCTTACCTTAAAATCAAAAATCTGGACGTCTTTGACCTCCAGATCAACGTCTATCTGGGCTCCCATAATAATAGAAACTCCGCCACCTTCGCGAGGACCAACCGGAATGGTTGTTACTCTAATATGTCCTTTATAGGTACCAAAGTTAGCATCTCGGGGCACGTCTACCATAACTATGATTGAGGTTTGTCTTTCTCCCTGGGCTAATGTAAAGGATGCTCCTTTGTCAATCAAAATCCAATCATTGGCTCCGGGAACATTGATGGTAGTTTCTATTCTTAACTCCTCACCCGGATCTCCTCTTCCCAAATAAATTTCTTTCTCGTAATGAGAGCCACGGGTTAAATTATTGTTTTTTACATAGGGGGGAGAAATACCAAAGCCAGCCCAGACTAAATTTGGATAAATTAAGGTTAAAAACAAACATATAATAAAAAATACAGGTAATCGCTTAAGACCCATTTTAGATATACTGTGATTACCAATTCTGAGCTTCTCCGGTTAGGGCAGCAATGGTATTGGTCCCGTTATAGGTTCCAGAGGCTTGGCCAATAATAACCTGTATTAACCAGTAAGTATCTTTGGTAGCTGGAGAGCTGGTAGAGGTGGATTTTGGACAGTTAAGCTCAAGTTTCTGAACAGTGCTTGAAGCCACGACTCCATCTCCCCAGGTAAAGCCAGTGGTAGTAGAATAATGCTGCTGACCAATGGCAATGGTCTCTGAGTTACCAACCCGCACCATATCGACTCCGCTGATGTTTTCATCTAAACCAAC
>LJNG01000010.1 GCA_001302985.1 Parcubacteria bacterium DG_74_3 | reverse complement strand
GGCCAATTAGTTGTTTCCCAGTCATCCCTTCATCCAGCAGGAACCGCTGCTGCTTTCATCAAAACAGTCAATTCTAAGACCTTAAGCGTCTTTTCAGTGAGAGCTGTTGGTGAGAATGTTATTGTCAACACCATAAATCTTACTTTCGTAGGAAGCGATACAATAAACGACACCAACTACTTAACTTCAGTTGGCCTTTACGATGGAGACACCCTAATTTCAGATCTAAAGGATTCGATTAAAGTACAAACAGCACAAACATTTACCTTAAACTGGACCATTCCTGCTGATACGGTTAAAGATCTAAACGTGAAGGCGATTACCAATAGCTTAAGCCCGGCAGGCGCTTCTGAGACAGTGACTGTTACCTGGACTGCCAGTACTGGTTATGGTTTAGCTTCCGGTGAACCAGTTAATGTTGTAACTGCCATTCCTTTAACTGCTATTACGGTATATAAGGAAGGTGATTACTCTCTGGCAATGGATACTCTTCAAACTCCATTTAGTCAAGGAGTTTTGCAGCCCAGCAGTGATGTTCTCTTGGGTTCCATCAAAATTAGGGTCCAAAGAGAAGACATGAAGTTATACAGCTTAAAGTTAACTTCTGATGTAGGTGGGGCAACAAGTACTGCCGTTGCCAGCTTAACTCTTTATGACAGCGACTTAACCACTCAGTTATCTTATCCCGAATCTGTAAACGCTTCAGCCGGAACATTTACCTTTACCTCGGGAGACAATCTTTTAAAAGATGTTGTCTTCCAGAAAGATGTCTATAAGACAATTTTTGTCAAAGGTAATCCAATCTCCGCAGCCACTAACTACTTCTTAAAGATAGCCGGAGCTGATGAGATTGATTTAATCGGTATTGACAGCCAGGCAGAAAAGAAGAAAGGATCTCTTGATCTTTACAACGCTCTTCAGGGTAAGTTCACTTTCACAGACGAGATTTTGGAGGTAAAGAAGAATGCCACATCGCCCTCTGGTACTGTTTCCCGCGGAAGCACTGCAGTCTATGCTATTTGGGATATCAGCAACGTAACCAATGCTGATTTGGATATCACAGACCTGGTACTTACTTCCAAGACCGGTTTACCTGCTTCAAGTGCCGAAACGATGTACAGATTAGTTGACGAATATGATTTCGTTTTAGCAGCTCAAGCCACAAGCACGGTTGTTGCTGCTGGTACCGTGACCTTCAACGACGAAGTGATTACGGGCGGCGCAATTACCATTCCAGCCGCTTCTTCAAAGAGCATTAAACTTCAGGTTAATACCACTGATGCCGGTATATGGAAGCTCGGAACTCAGATGCATTGGACAATATTTGCCGCTGCTGATGTTACCCTTACTAGTGGTACGGTTGGTTGGGGTGGAACCGTTTGGAGCATTCCCGCTGACACCAATGTCGTGACATTACCTTAATTCTCTTTCCGTGTAGAGAAACAAAGGACGCCCTCTATTTTGGGCGTCTTTTGTTTTTTTATTTATTTGATATAATTTAAATAATATGAAACTTACAAAAATTTTCCCTCTTATCATCGTAATATTAGCCGGGCTTTCAATGGCTCATCAAATAAAAGCTGCGCCACCGAGTCCTATCACTGATTTAAAATGTGTCTTTTCTCAAATGCCTGGCGCTGTCTGGCTTGCCTGGTCAGTCCCGGCTGGCAATCCCACTGGTTATGACGTTAGATATTCTTTAGGCACAATTGATGCTGCTAATTTCAATAGTTCCTGGCAATTCTCGCAGAGTTGGTCGGGGTCAACCACTCAAGGACTTGTAGATAGTTTAGCTGAAGAAAAACTTTGGTTTTTTGCCATGAAAGCAATTAATGGCGATGGCGCTTCTGTCATGTCTAATATCGCTTATTGTTATGTGCCAAAAAAGGTTGCATTTTTAGACAAAACACCGCCAACTTCTTTAATCACTGACCCAGAAACCGGAACTAATATTTTAGCTGGAAAAGATTACATTATAAAAGGAATAAGTTCTGATACCGGGGGTTCTTCGGTTCAGGGGGTAGAGATTAGTCTTGACGGAGGAAATACCTGGGAAGGAGTAAAGTCAAAAGAAAGCATTGAAACTGGTTTTAGCTGGGAATATCTCTGGTCAAAACCAATCACTGGTTCACATTTAATTAAAACTCGAGCTACTGATTGGTGGAATAATGTTGAAACACCCCGGGAGGGAACAGAAGTGATAGTTGTTACTGAATTGCCTCCAGAAGAAAAAAAACTAATTGAAGAGATGAATATAGAAGAATTAAAAGCTAAGATTGTTGAAATTCAACAAAAAATCATTGAACTCCTCACCCAGTTAATCAATCTTTTACAAAGTCAAATTAAAGGATACTCTGCTTAAGTTTTTCAAGAAAAGCTAATCTTTTTAGCACTCGGTTTGAGCGCTTTTTGTCTTTTTTAAAGCTCATGTTAAAATAATTTAATGCCAAGAATTTCAAAAATAATCTTTGTTGGAATAATATTTCTCAGCCTGCCCGTTTTTGTTTCCGCTGATTACATTGGTCAAAAAGTCAATTTTTTTATTGACCCTTCTTATGATACAGAAAATCGTGAACAAATAAGCGCCACCTCAAGAGAAATTAATTCTAAAATTTATTTTTATATTGAAGACGCCTGGTGGGATTCCTTAAAATATGATGAGAAAAACCAGATAGCAGCCACCTTAACTTCTTTGGGAAAAGAATTTGAAGACAAAATTTATCCTACTTTAACCTCAAAATTTGGTTCAGAATGGTCACCAGGAATTGATAAAGACAATAGAATTACTGCTTTATTTCACCAGATGAAAGAGGGAGCCGGAGGATATTTTAATAGTGGTGACGAATATCTTAAAGTTCAAAACCCCAGTTCAAATGAGAGAGAAATGATTTATTTGAATGCTAACCATATTACAAGCTCACTGATTAAGAGTTATCTTGCTCACGAATTTTTACATTTAATTACTTTTAATCAAAAAGATAAAATACAAGGGGTTGTTGAAGAAGCCTGGCTCAACGAAGCTCGAGCAGAATACATCCCCACCTTGTTTGGTTATGACGATGTTTATGAAGGAAGTTATCTACAAAATAGAGTAAGAATTTTTTTAGAAAAACCCTCTGACTCTTTAACCGAATGGAAGAATGAAAAATCTGATTACGGAGTTATAAATTTATTTACTCATTATTTGGTTGACCATTACGGAGTCGAAATTTTAGTTGATTCTCTTAAGATATCAAAAGCTGGCATTCCCAGCCTAAATGAAGCTCTTTTCAAAAATGGTTTTAAAGAAGATTTCTCTCGGATTTTTACTGATTGGACAATTGCTGTTTTGGTTAATGATTGTTCTTTGGGTGAAAAATATTGTTATTTTAACCCAAATTTAAGGAATTTTAAACTCACTCCTCAAATTCATTTTCTTTCCTTAATTGGGGAAAGCACTTTATCAATTAATCATAGCAGCTCTAATTGGGCAGGGAACTGGTATAAAATTATTGGTGGCAAGGGAACATTAACTCTGGAATTTGATGGCGACGATATGGGTGATTTTAAAGTCCCATATTTACTTTGTGATTTTAAAGGAAACTGCAAAATTAACCTTTTAGTTTTGGATAAAAATCAAAAAGGGAACATTATGATTTCAGAATTTAACACAAAATACTCTTTTTTAACCATCATTCCTTCTGTTCAATCTCAAACCCAAGTTTTTAAGCCAAGCTATTCATTCAGCTGGATAGCCTCGATTGTTGAAAAAACTCCAGAAGAGAAAGAGGCTGAGTTAATTCAGGGGCTTTTGGCTCAAATTGAGTTTTTGCAAAAAGAAATTGCCAGAGTTCAAGCTCAAATCAATGCGATTTTAACAGAAAGAGGGCAGTTGGTTTCCTGCCAGAAATTTGAAAACAATCTTTATTATGGTCAAACTAATAATGGTGAAGTAAAATGTCTTCAGGAGTTTCTAAAAGCCCAGGGGCAGGAAATTTATCCTGAAGGACTCATTACTGGCAACTTTCTTTCCTTAACAAGAACTGCTGTTATTCGTTTTCAGGAAAAATATGCAGCAGAAATCTTAATTCCTTTTGGTTTAGAGCAGGGCACAGGTTTTGTAGGAACTAAGACCCGAGCTAAAATTAACCAAATGTTAGGAATCTAGAATCTAGAAAATAGAAACCCCGTTAAGGGGTTTTTATATTTGATTTTTTACTCCTTTTAATCTATCATAATTTTATGATAGTTAAATTTTTATATGAATTTAGAAAAGCTGATTAAAAGTAAAAAGGCCAAGGTAGCGGTAATCGGAGTGGGATATGTGGGTTTACCCACGGCTGTAGAAATAGCTCAAGCTGGCTTTCAGGTTTTTGCTATTGATATTAAAAAAGAAAGAGTTGATTTAGTAAATCGAGGCAAATCTTATATCTTCGATGTTTCTTCAAAAGAGCTGAAAAAAGTAGTTAAAGCTAAAAAACTCAAAGCATTCAATAATCACGCTCCCCTCAAAAACTCTGACATTGTTTTAATTTGTGTCCCTACTCCATTGGACAAAAATAAAGTACCCGATGTTTCTTATATTGAAAAGACAACTGAAGAAATTGCCAAAAATTTACACAAAAATCAATTGATTATTTTAGAAAGCAGCACTTACCCTGGCACAACCAGGGAAGTTATTTTAGCGAAACTACGAGAGACAGGACTTAAAGTTGGCAAGGACTTCTTTTTAGCTTATTCACCAGAAAGATTAGATCCTACCAATAAGCAGTATAAATTAAAAGATGTTTCTCGGGTAGTGGGAGGGATAACCAAAAAGTGTACTAACTTAGTTGTGAAATTTTATCAAACCTTCATTAAAGCTAAGATAGTTCCGTTAAGCTCTACTGAAGCTGCTGAAATGACAAAAATTTTGGAAAACACCTTTAGATTAGTAAATATTTCAATGATAAATGAGTTGGGATTGCTTTGTAGCAAGATGGGAATTGATATTTGGGAAGTTATTGAAGCTGCCAAAACAAAACCTTATGGCTTTATGCCTTTCTATCCTTCGCCAAAGTGTGGAGGTCATTGTATTCCCTTAGACCCTTTTTATCTTGAGCATAAAGCTAAAGAATATAATTTCTGGATAAGATTTATTGAGCTGGCAGGTGAAATTAACGAATTAATGCCCCACCAGGTAGTTACAAGAGTAATTTGGGCCCTGAATTTGAAAAAGAAACCTGTTCGAAACTCTAAAATATTAGTTTGGGGAGTAGCCTATAAAAGAGATGTGGGAGATGTCAGAGGATCTGCTGCCGAAGAGATAATACCCGATTTGTTAAAAAAGGGGGCAAAAATAGATTATTTCGACCCTTATGTAAAAACACTTGCCTTAAAAAATAGTTTTTTAAAAAAGCCAGTATCTCTAAGGTCAATAAAATATTCTCCCAAAATGTTAAAAAAGTATGACCTAGTTTTAATTTTAACTGACCATTCAGGACTTGATTATGATAAACTAGTTAAAAACGCAAAGTTTGTAGTAGACACTAGGAACGCAATAAAATCGAGAAAACACAAAAATGTCTCTTGGCTCTAAATTTTAAATTATGAAGTTTGCTATTATTGGTACAGGTTTCATCTTTAGAAGACATGTCCAGGCTATTTATAAAACGGGAGGGAAAATTGTTGATGTGGTAGATAAATCTCATGGCCAAGATGCCTGGAAAGACATAGTGAAGGAAACAGAAGCAGATTGTATTGTAGTATTAGCACCAAATAATCTTCATTTTGAGATGGTAAAATTTTCTTCTGACCATGGCAAAATCGTTCTTTGCGAGAAACCCTTGGCAATAAAATCTGAGCATGCAAGAATTTTAGCAGAAAGACCAGATATATTTACGGTTTACCAATTAAGACATCATCCATCTACTAAACAATTAAAATCAGAAATCCAGAAAGATAGAGATTATGAGATTGAACTAGATATTTCTGTTCACCGAGACGAAGATTATTGGAAAAGTTGGAAGGGTAGCACAGAAAGAACAGGAGGAATTCTTTTTAATATCGGAATTCATTATTTTGATTTATTACTTTATTTGTTTGGAAAACCAACTAAAATTTTAACTCATTCCCTTACTGAGAAAGCAGGGAAAGGAATAATTGAGGGTGAAAATTATGTATGTCGTTGGCAAATGAGCGTAGAAGAACCAAGGGAATCTCAACGGAGAGTATTTAAAATTAATGGCGCCTCTTTCGACTTTTCTTCAAAAGAAAATTTACATATTTTCGTCTACCAAGATCTTTTACGGAAAAAAGGAGCAACACCCAAAGAAGCAATACCTGCTATTGAGTTAATAGAGAAAATTTATGCCAGCTACAAAAAATAAATTTTGGGTTCATAAAACAGCTGAGGTTCAAAAAGGAGCAAAAATTGGTAAAGGAACAAAAATTTGGCATAACTGCCAAATTTTAAAAGGAGCTCAAATTGGAGAGAATTGTATTATTGGCCACAATTGTTTTGTAAGCTCAGGGGCAAAATTGGGAAATGAAGTAAAATTAGAGTCCAACATTGATGTTTGGAGTTTAGTTACTTTAGAAGATTATGTTTTTGTGGGGCCCTCGGCTGTTTTTACCAACGATAGAATTCCTCGAGCAAAATATCCGAAAAAAAAGTTTCCCCAATATGGGAAGTGGTTACCTATCTTAGTGAAGACAGGAGCTACTATCGGAGCTAATGCTACTGTATTGTGTAATCTAACAATTGGAAAATGGGCAATAGTAGGAGCAGGAGCTGTGGTGACAAAAGATGTGCCAGATTATGCAATAGTAGCTGGAGTGCCAGCTAAAATTATTGGATGGGCTTGTGAATGTGGAAACAAACTCGAATTTAAAAAAGGGAAAACCACCTGCAAAGTTTGTAAAAGAAAATATCAAAAAAAGCAAAATAAAATGTGGAAAATCAAATGAAATTTTTAGATTTAGTAGCTCAATATCAGTCAATAAGAAAAGAAATTGATAAAGCCATCAAAAAAGTTTTAGATAGAGGCCATTTTATAGGTGGGAAAGAGGTTGAGACGTTTGAAAAAGAAGTAGCTAAGTTATCTGGTGCTAAATATGCGGTTGCACTAAACTCTGGAACAGACGCTCTCTTTTTATCTTTAAAAGCATTAGGGGTGGGTCGGGGCGATGAAGTAATTACTACTCCTTTTACTTTTATTGCCACAGCTGAAGTAATTACAGCTTTGGAGGCCAAACCTGTTTTTGTTGATATTCAACCAGATACCTTTAATATTGACCCAGCCAAAATTGAAGAGAAAACTACCAAAAAAACAAAAGCTATCTTGCCGGTTCATCTTTTTGGTCAAATAGCCGATATGTCAGAAATTATGCGAATTGCTAGAAAATATAAATTAAAAGTAGTTGAAGATGCAGCTCAAGCCATAGGAGCAGAATATAAAGGCAAAAAAGCAGGCTCAATTGGAGATGTTGGTTGCTTTAGTTTTTATCCCACTAAAAACTTAGGAGCTTACGGAGATGGAGGAATGTTGGTAACAAATAATAAAAAACTGACAGAAGAAATTCGATTATTAAGAACTCATGGCTCTTCCCCAAAAGATAAATATTTAAATTTGGCTTTAGGGGTTAATTCCCGCTTAGATGCAATTCAGGCAGCAATTTTACGAGTAAAGTTAAAACATTTGAAAGGATGGAGTAAAAAAAGAGCCCAAATCGCAACTTATTACACTAATCAACTTAGTGAGCTTAGTAAGCTTACCACTCCGTACGTTGCTACCAATAGAAATCATATTTTTCATCAGTATACGATTAAAGTTAATAAGCGGGTAAGAAACAAGTTAATAAGCTATTTAAAAAAGCAGGGCGTTCCCACTATGATTTATTATCCCTTACCCTTACATTTACAACCTGCCCTTAAATTCTTAGGTTACAGAGAAGGTGATTTGCCCGCCTCAGAAAAAGCTGCCAAAACAGCTCTATCTCTACCTATCTATTCCGAACTTAAGAGAAAAGAGCAGGATTTTGTTATCAAAAAAATCAAAGAATTTTACCTCGCAAAATATAAAATTTAATGTTGTAAGCATGAAATTAATATTGAACACAAAAAATGACTTAAAAATTAATAAACTTGAAAACGATTGGAGCAGATTTAGTAATGAGGAATCGTTCTTTTTATTCAGAGGATATTTCTTTTACAATAAAAAATTTTATTTTGAGGAAAACTTACCCAAATTTATTTTAGATAAAGAGGTGAACCCCAATAAATTAAATGGATGTTTTACATTGGTTATGTACAAAGACAATAAATTAAAAATACTATTAGATCGCTTCGGTTCCATCCCCCTATTTTTTCAAAAAAAGAAAGATGAAATTATAATTTATGATAGACTATACCCAGAAGACATTCCAAACTTTCAGATAGATGATATTAGTAAAGCTGAGCTTTTGGCAGCAGATTTTGTATCCGGGCAAAACACCTTATTCAAAGAAATACAAGAGTTTGATACCGGGACATTAAATGAAGCTTATTTTGAGGAGAATAATTTAATATTCAATGAAAAGAAATACTGGGCTTTTAAAAGAAGTAACAAATACCTTGGGAATACTAAAACATTAGAGCAAGAATGTTTAATTCTCTTAGATCAAATTTTCCAAGACTACTCGAATGCAATTAAGAAAATGAATGCCCCCCCAGCTTTGTTTTTAAGTGCTGGCATAGACTCAAGATTAATTGCTTTCGGACTCAAGAAATGGGGGTTGGATAATTTAACAACTTTTACCTTTCTAACCTCAAATAGGCCAGGAGAAAAGAGGGCTTCTGAGATTGCTAGAGTTTTAAATCTTAACCACATTAGATTTAAAGTTCCCGATCGTAAGTACTTAGAAAAAAATATATCTAAAATCTCAAAAGAATTGAAAGCTAATTCAATTCTTTATGACTTTTTGGTTTATAATTCCCGTTTTCGATCAGTACCAATTTCTCATATATTAACCCGATTTTATTATTATCTAATCAACAAGGGGTTTTTCGAGAAAAAAGTATACATCGAAGGACATTTAGGTGGAGATTTTTTAACTGGTAAAGGAATGGTTCGAGCTAATCAATTTCTTTTTATGAATTTTAAGAACATAGATGAGATAATTTATAAAAAGTTTTATACGCGACATAAGCTTTCACAAGAAGACAAGGAAGCAATTAAAAAAAGACTTAAAAGACAACTTAATATTAAGAATAGAAATTCTAAAATTATTCTTTCAAGTCTTGTTGATAGATGGAACCTAGAAAACATCCAGAGGAAGACCCTTGTTAACTCTATGCGGTTCTTTGAATGGATAGGGAGCGACTGGATTTTACCTTTGACTGATTACAGATTATTTGATTTTTATGAGAAAGTTCCTTATTTTGAGCTCTTTAAGCAAAAATTTTATATTAATACTTTAAGAAAATATTTTAACAAAGATATTTTAGAAATCCCGAGAGAGAATGGATCTAAAATTAAAAACGAATTTTTGGTTGATTTCTTACAGATGGTTGTAAGAGTATTAAACAGAATGTATCAAAAGCAGAGATTAACTGAAAGAACCCCCGTTTATAATTTCATTGGGCAAGAAGTAGTTAAATCAGTATATGAAAAATAAAGTTAAAATTCTAATTACCCACCCATCTCGTTTTTACCATAATTATGGAGTACAAGCTATTGCATTTCCTCTAATGGAAAAATTGAACAAATATTTTGATGCCGAATATACTTTTGTGGTAAACGAAAAGTATTACCATGAGAACCTTTTGTTCTCAAAAAAATACAATTTTAATATCATAGCGCGTCCAAAAGTTCCGATTATGTTGGGAAGAGATTGGGTTAGTATTCTATATAACCTTGCCAGTTTGTTAAAAAAGAGGAGCACTATAAAAAAAGAAGAAGAAAAATTACTCTCTGCTTTAATTGAAGAGTTGAGAAGAAATGATGTTGTTGTAGATGCATGTGGTATAGAATTTTTTGGGAAGCAACGTTTTTTAAATAAGTGGTGGGATTATATGGACACAATTTACATGCAATATTTAAGTAATAAATATAATAAACCATACATTAAATACACTAATTCATTTGGTCCTTTCCCGGATAAACTGTACCGATTTTTTGTCAAAAAGTCTCTAAATAATCTTCCTTTTGTTTTTGTAAGAGGAAAGGAAAACCTAAAAGCGGTAAAAGAGTTAAACTTGAAAGTGCCTATTTATTCATTTCCAGATATTTCCATCAGTGTGATGCCAGCAAGTAAAGATTGGGCAATTAATTATGTCGCCGGCTTAAAATTAGATCCCTCAAAACCGATTGCGGGTTTATCTCCAAGTTCGGTAATCAATATCAAGACCCCAGACTACATAAAATTGTGTGAAGAAATTATCAAGTTTTTCCAGTCCAAGAATCAACAGGTTTTGCTTATACCCCACCTATTAGAGAAAGATCCGAGATTTTGTGATTTGGCCCTGAGTAAGAAAATTTACAGAGAATTGAAAAACAAAGAAAAAGT
>LJNG01000009.1 GCA_001302985.1 Parcubacteria bacterium DG_74_3 | reverse complement strand
GACTCCGCTGATGTTTTCATCTAAACCAACATTACCGGTAGCTTTTATTGTAGTGGTGGCTTCATTACTGGTATTTCCCGGCGGTACCGAGCCATAAGGAATATTGCTAGTGGTGAGATCGTAAGCTTCAAACTTATCTAACTCAGTTCCATCTGAATCTTCGGTGGTTCCACTGGCATTATCATCATCTGTGGCTTTTACCGAAGCTAACCAAATTTCATCCCACCAGATAGAGTCAGTGGCATTTGAACCCACAGTAGGGTCTGCTAAAAACCACAAGCTGAAAGTACAGGAAGTAGTGGCAACAGAGACGCTAGGTCCCCCACAAGGACCAATCGTGCAACTTATTTCTGGATAACAATTGTTGGGATTACTATCTCCGGTAGTACTACAATTGCTATACCCTATTAGTTCACGATAAACATAGGCTGTAACAGTAGAAATCTCATTGCCTCCACCTGCTGCCTCACAGCTATTATTATCAGTTATGGTTGCTTTTACTTTAAAACCCGGGGTCTGACTTTCTTCATAGGCAGGCAATAAGGTCAGGTATCCCGCACCATCAGTATCAAGCAACTGAATAGTGGCTGCGCTGATGCTGGGAGCAACATTGTTCACGTCATAATTACTGGCTGTACCCACGGCAATGGTTCCCGTAGCTTCAAGTCCATGTTCGTCAACCAACCAGGCATAAGCATTATAGGTTTTGTCTTGAGTTACGCTGGGAATATTGTATTGACAGGAGGGATCACTGGTAACTACCGTGGAAGAAGACCAGTATTCTCCAACACAGGTATCAGTAGTAGTGTTCCATTCTTGGGTTTTGCAAATATGAAGTTTAATAGTATCTGTTCCTCCGTAACTATCTGGATCACTGGTATTAACATTTGTGTTCCAACTAACTGTCTGGTCTGGGTCTTTTGGACCATCATTGCTTAGGGTGTCAAAGATGGGTCGGCGATTAACAACAAAGGGTGAATTGGCTTCGGAACTACCTCCTATACCCTGAGAATAAGAAGTGCACAACTGGCCCCCACCTGAAGCATTATCACAAGCCCAGGCCCACCAGTCATTTTTCTCTACATCTCCCTCTCCAGGAGTATAAGTTGCGGTGGTTGTATTATTATCAGTAGCTGTGGAAGTGGCCCAAACTAAGCCGCCAGGACAGACAGGGCAACCTCCATTAGTAGTAGTAGCTATTTGGGTACTGGTAGCGCAAATTATTAGATACCAGTTATCACCATTAGGGTCATCAGCCCTTCCTTTAAAATTCACATCTGACTCAACATTGGTGGGCGTGCTCGAGCTTGAAGCTGGGTCTTCATAAATAACTTGCCAGGTTGGAACATTGTTTCCTACTGTTACTGAGGTGGTAGCTACATCAGCTTTTACTACTGACAAGGGTGGTATCGAACCTATTCTTCCAAAATTCAAGGCCACTACGGTTGCTAATATAAAAGCTGAGAATACAAACCAGGGAATCGATTTTTTCATTTTTTCTGACATCTCTTATCTTTTTTATGTTTTGTATTACTTCACCAAGATCGACCTTTTAATTTTAAACTATTTTTAATTATAGCGCAAAATCAGAAAAATTCAGAATTGCTTAATGGTTTCATAATCTATACTCAGATTTTAACCTTGAGTTTCTATAAAAACATTTGTTCCCTGATAGGGACCGCCAGCCTGCTTATCAAGAGGAACTTTTAACTTCCAATAAATATCATCTGTAGCATTGGTTGGCCTTTGGGTGGGTTTACCACTTTCAAGTCCAATAAGAGTAGAAGTAGCTCCCAAAGCTGTTCCATCATCCCAATTAAAGCCGGTAGTGGTACTCCAATGTTGCCAGGCAACTCCAATATTATTACCATTCCAGGTCATATCTGTACCTGAAGCATTTACATCAAGAGGAACATTACCAATGGTGCTTATGGTAATGTTTTTTTCGGTGCTTGTTTCGTTGGGATTAACCTGTCCATAGTTTATGGTGGTAGTACTGAGCTCAAAAGCTAAAAGAGTTTGAACATCCACTTCCTCTGTAACTTCATTACTTCCAGTACTTGAGGCACCTTGATTGTCATATACCGTAATTAAAGCAATCCACTCCTCTGTGTGCCAACCCTGAGATTGAGCATAATTACCTTCATCAGTTGGTTCAGCAAAAAACTCCATAGCAATGGTACAGGTATAAGTGGCATTATTACCAACACAAGCATCTTGAGTACAAGAACCGACAAAATAGCAATTGTTATTGTTTACACCGCAGCCTGACGTTACCCCTTCACGATATATCCTTGCAGTGGTGGTGGAAATAGTAGCACAACCTTGAGCATCGCTTATTGATGTCGTCGCACTGACCGAAGTGGTGCCATTGGGAGATAAAACAATGGTTGAACTGGCATTTAAAGAAACACTATCAACCTGGGGGGGGTCGTTAACAGCCGGGGTATATTTAGCAAATATGACATTTCTATAAATGGGTAAATTACTAGCTTCTGAGAAAGTGGCAGTAATAACATGAGTATGACCAATCGTGGCTCCACCCTTAGCAGGAGCATTATCAGCATTGGTTATTGTATCGGAAGTAACCGGGGTGGTAACGGTTGAGTGAGTGTGGGTTGCATTTCCTGCCTTTGTTCCGTAAGCTGCTGAATTCCCAACAATAAATCTTTGATAAAAATCATCTCCAGAATCTGAGACTACGTCCCAATTTGAACCAGGAGTAGCATCAAACATTCCAATTAACCCGCTGGGGAGAGTTGTGGTTGCGCCCGTTGTACTGGCAATCGCAAAGACAACTTCCAAATAAGGTGGTCTGTGGTCAGCGGAATCAGAGGTGCCAGTACCATCGTGGTCATGGGTGGGGCTCTCACCTTGGTTTGAACCTATTGTACCTGTTACGGCAGCTTCTACTGGAGCCGTAGTTGTTACATTAACATTATGAGTATGGCTATTGGCTCCTCCGGTGCTACCTGCTGTGCTAAAACCTCGCAGAAAATAAGTATCTTGACTAGAGTAGGCAGACCAATTTGTAGGTAGTGAAGTGGTAGCAAAAATAGCAATTACTCCGTTGGGTATTGATGTAGGAATTCCAGAATATCGAATTATTTTTAAATCTCTATAAGATGGAATATTAGATGCAGCAACTGGAGATAAGGTTGCTGAAGCGTGTGAGTGAACAGCAGCAGGATAATCTCTCTCAACGTACTTATCTTCATAACCAAAACCAGCTGAATTACTACAGGAAACAAAAGTAGCTGTATGGGTATGGGTAGCTGCTCCGCTGGTAGCTGAACCATAACTAGCTTCCCCTCGAGGAAATACTTGATAGAAATCATCGGTTGAAGAACAGGAAATACAAGTCCAGCCGCTCGGTGGGTCAGCCCCATCCCAGAGTAAAATAAGATTTTCTGGTGCTGCTTTAATTGTTTGGGGTTTAGGTGGTATAGAGGGTTTTTCCCAAACCTGGGGCCAACCGGTTTTTCCCAAACCTGGGGCCAACCAGAAAAAATCCAGAGTATCATTAAACAAATAAGCAGGGAGGTTAAAAATTTCCTGAAAATCTTTTTAACGATTTTAACCATTATTTGATTCTATCAAAAAAAATTCAAAACAAAAACCCAAGAAAAATTCTTTGATAAACTCAGGATAAATTCTCGGGTTAAGGATTAAAAATTTATAAATTCAGATTACCTTTTTTGCCACCCTATTCGCTAAGGCAACGGGTTGGCAGAAACGCTTTAGCGTTTATGCCACTGGGGAGCTCGGCGAGCACGCTTCAAGCCTGGTTTTTTCCTTTCTCGCATTCTCGGGTCTCGAGTTAAAAAGCCGGTTTTTTTTAATCTTTTTCTAAATTCGGGGTTGAACTCAACCAGGGCTTGAGCCAAGCCATGTCTTATTGCTTCTGATTGAGCATTAAAACCTCCTCCCCTAACCAGAACTGAAACTTGAAATTTATCCTGGCATTTCATTATTTCAAGAGGAGATTGAGCTTTCTCTCGAAGGGTAGTAAGAGGAAAATAGACCTCTAAGGGTTTTTCGTTAATCAAAAACTTTTTTTCCCCACGAGTAAAAAGTCTCACTCTGGCTTTGGCTGTTTTTCTTCTACCAACTGCTTCAAAATAGCGGCTGAGTTTAGGTTTCTTGATAACTTTCTTTTCTTTTTGCTCTTTCTTGGCTTTTTTAGTTTTTTTCTTTTTTGTCTCTGTGGTTTCTCTTTTTCGGACCATATTACTCAAATTTTAATCTCTTAATTTGTTTTGCTCTTAATTTATTTTTTGGCAACATACCATAAATTGCTTTTTTTAGAACCTCAATTGGGTTTTTTTTAAAAAGTTTCTTGAGGGGAAGCTCTTTCAATCCTCCCAAATATCCTGAGTGGTAATAATATTTTTTTTGTCCTATTTTTTTTCCAGTAATTTTCATCTTCTCAACATTTTTAACGACAACAAAATCTCCCATATCTTGATAACGAACAAAATGGGGTTTTTGTTTTCCCTGTAAAAGGACGGCTATTTTAGTTGCCATCCGACCCAAGACCTGTCCCGAAGCGTCAATTGTATGGCTTTGCCTTTTCATTTTATCAACTCGATTATTGCCATTTTTGCTCCGTCTGCTTTTCTAGGTCCTAATCTTATTATACGGGTATAACCCCCTTTCCTATCTTTATATCTCGGAGCTATTTCATTAATTAATTTTTGAACAGTTTTTTTTGAAAAAAATTTTAATAAAATTCTTTTCGAGGTAAGGTCCTGTTTTTTAGCCCTGGTAATAAATTTCTCAACGAACCCAGAAACCTCCTTAGCTTTAGCTTCAGTAGTTTCAATTTTTTCATTCAAAATAAGAGCCCGGGAAAGCCCTTTTAAGAGGGCTTTTCTTTGGTCTTTTTTTCGGCTAAATTTTCTTTCTTTCTTTCTTTTTTTCATTACTTTTTAAGCGTTAAATCTATTTTTTGAAGAGCCTTTTTTATTTCTTTGACGGCTTTGGGACCAATACCCTTAAGGGTTGAAAGGTCCTGCTCTCGTTTTTTCAAAAGACCGGCCAAGGTTTTAATATTGTTCTCCAGAAGACTGTTTTGAGTTCTGGTAGAAATTTTTAAGTCCTCTATTTTAATTTTAGTTAAATCTCTTTCTGGTTCCTCTGCTTTCTTTTCTTCTTTTTTAAAAGTTTCTGAAATTAAGGAAAAATGTTTGACCAAAATTTCTCCTGCCTGACCCAAGACCTCCTGAGGAAGCATGGTGCCATCGGTTTCAATGTCTAAAAATAATTTATCAAAATCGGTTCGCTCCCCAACTCTTATATTCTCAACCTCAAAACTTACTCTTTTGATCGGACTAAAAATCGCGTCTAAAAGTATGGTTCCTATTTCTAATTTCTCTTTTTTTCTCATCTCCCTTGGAACATAGCCTACCCCTTTTTCAATTTGAATCTCGATTTCTAATTCGGCATTCTTTTTTGTAAGGGTAGCTATGTGGCAATCTTTGTTGACTAATTCTACCTGAGTAGGCCATTTAAAGTCAGAACCCTTCACTTCTTTCTCTCCTTTTACTTTCAAACTGGCTCTTTGGGGTTCATCTCCGTAAACCTTAAATCTCATCTGTTTAAGGTTTTGCATAATAAAAATTACATCTTCTAAAACACCGGGGATGGTCGAGAACTCATCGGGAACTCCTTTAATTTTCATCTGGGTTACGGCAGCTCCCGGTAAAGAAGAAAGCAAAACCCGCCTTAAACTATTACCAATGGTTACTCCGTATCCCGGGTAAAGGGCTTCTATTTCAAAACGAGCCCAGTTTCCTTTTTTTTCAACTATTTTAGGTTGAAGAGGGAAAGAAATCATACGTTGAAAACAGGTAACAATTCGCAAAGAACAAGAATTTTATTTTCTACTTCTTGTTTCTTGTTTCTTGTTTCCTGTAATTATCTTGAATAAAGTTCAAATATGGCTGATATTTCTACTGGCGGAAGAACTTCTTCGGCCTTTGGTAAATCCTTAACCTCTCCTTCTAATTTCTCAATGTTTACGCTTAACCAACTTGGGGGTGTATATTTTTTCAGGGTCATAGGTAGATGTTGAAACATTGCTTTTTTGGTAGAGGAGGGTCTAATTTTAATTTTGTCTCCCTTTTTCACTAAAAAACTAGAGATATTAACAACTATATTATTAACCAAAAAATGTCGGTGAGAAACCAGCTGTCTGGCCTGAGCTCGGGAAGAAGCAAATCCTAATCTAAAAACAGTATTATCTAAACGCCGCTCCAATTTTTGAATTAATTGACTGGCTGCATCTTCAACTCTTCCCCTTTTGGTTAAAATCTCTCTAACATAATTTTGGAATTGTCTATCCTTGAGATTGTACCAATATTTTAATTTCTGCTTTTCTGTCAATTCTTTACCATATTCAGAAGGTGGTTTCCTGCGTTTTTTTCCTTTCTGACCTGGGGGGTAGGGCTTTCTTATCATTGGACATTTTGACGAAAAACATCTTTCTCCTTTTAGAAAAAGTTTTACTCCCTGTCTTCTACAAATTTTACATTTTTCATCTATCTTCATATAATTCTGTAACGGGCTTCAGGTTTTATTTTAAACCCTTCTCGCTTTTGGTGGTCGACATCCATTGTGAGGAATTGGAGTAATGTCGGTTATTGAAGCTATATCTATACCACGAGTGGCAATTGAACGAGTTGCCGATTCTCGACCAGCTCCCACCCCTTTTACAAAAACGGCTATTTTCTCTATTCCTAATTTATTAATTATTGAACCCATTGCTTCGGCTGCCTTTGAAGCAGCAAAAGGAGTTCCTTTTTTTGTTCCCTTAAAACCGATGCTGCCTGCTGAAATCCAATGCAAAACATTACCCGCCACATCGGTTAGGGTCAAAATAGTATTATTATAAGAAGAAGAAATATAAAGCTTCCCCTCTCTAACTTTTTTGGGGGCTTTTTTAATTTCTTTTCGGAGTTTTGTCTCTATTCTTTCTTTCTCTTTTAAAAGCTCCTCTTCAGTTTTAGTGATAATACGTTTTTTTCCCATAATTATTTAGGAGCGGGAGGTAGTTTTCTACCACTGCCCACTGTTTTTCTAACATTTCCACGAACAGTTCTAGAATTGGTTCGGGTTGTTTGCCCTCTTGCTGGTAATCCTTTTACGTGGCGAATCCCTCTCCAGCTTCCTATGTCTTTTAATCTTTTAATATTCATCATTTTTCTTCTCCTTAACTCTCCCTCTATCGTATATTTCTTTTCAATAATCTCTCGAAGTTTACTAATTTCATCGGAGGTTAATTTAGATGCTCGGCGAGAAGGTTCAATTCCAGCTTGAGCTAAAATTTTCCTGCTCAAAGAAAGCCCTATTCCATAAATACGGTTCAAAGCAATGTCTATTTGTTTTTCTCTGGGGATATTAACCCCGGCTATTCTTGGCATGTTTCTTTTCCTCCTATTTTCTAATTCCTAGATTCTAAGTTCTAAAACTATCCTTGTCTTTGTTTGTGCTTGGGGTTTTTACAAATAACATAGACTCGTCCTTTTCTTCGGACGATCTTACAGTGTTTACAAATTTTCTTAACTGAAGACCTTACTTTCATTTAATTGATTCTCCCGAGATGGAAGAATGGTGAGCGTTGGCAAGAGCCGGAAACTAAAGGTATCTGGAGTAAGAAGAATTCATTTACCTCTATACACAATTCTGCCTCTTTTTTCATCATAAGAGCTCATTTCAACGGTAACCTTGTCTCCTGGCAAAACCTTTATTCGATATATTCTCAGTTTTCCAGCCAAATGAGCCAAAACCTCTCTTCCGTCATCCAGCTTAACTCGAAAATGAGTACTGGGTAGAGCTTCCAGAACTCTTCCCTGTTGCCTAGAAATTTGTTTCTTCATTCGTTATTAATAAAGCAATTTAGCAAAAATTCTTTAATTAGTCAACCAATAAACGGAGCTCGATTTTTTCTTCCTTCTGGGGAATTTTTTTTACCCAAAATGGCCAGAGTCTTACCGTAGCTTTAATAATATAGGGGTGATTTTCTAAAAAAAGTTGGGCTTCGACCAATGACTTCCCTTTCAGAGCCAATTTTAGGTTATTTTCATCTATTCTGGGATAAATTTTTGCCGCCACTTCACAAAAAAGAGTCATTTTACCGGACTCTAGGTCTACGACTCTGGGAGAATAGCTTTTTTTTAGACTTTCTTGATAAAGTGTTTTGTTTTCCGGAACTTTCAGAAGAATTAGTTGGAGGGCAAAATCTTCAAGGTCTTTTAATTTAAATACTAAGGCTGTTGATTTAACTTTAGCCTGGACGGTAAATTTCTCTATTTTTTCTTTGGATTGAGACGAGGAAGTAGTTTCAAGGATATCTGTTTTAATTGCATCTTCTAATAAAATAAAATTCAGAGGTGTTTTTTCATTGAGAAGAATTCTTAATTCCTCTTTTGCCTTTTTTATTACCTCCCCTATTGCCTTCTCAAAATCTTCTTGAGTAATCTGGGCAACTTCTTTTTTAGAACCTCCGCTCATTGGCTGAAAAGATTTACCATAAAAATAGGTATATAAAGGAGTTCCTACCAAGCCGGGTATTGAAAAAGTACTTGGTCCAATGTTAAATTCTTCCCCTGACTGGTCTGCCATTACCTTAACATCTAAAAATCCTGGTACCAAATTTTCTCCCTCATAACGCCCTCCCGGAACAGTGATTCTTTCAGTTGATCTAAATAATTTACCGTCTGCTGAAATAAAGCGAGTTTGAACCCGAAAGGTTTGAGGAGATGTTGAATAAGCATTATAAACCTGAATTATGCCTTCGGCTTTAGTTTCCTCTAACGTTTTACCAGAAGAGAGAAACTCCAATAAAACGGTTTTTTCCGCTTCGATAACCTTCCCGGGAATAATTTTGTTAAGAAAATCAGGTGCTTTGACTGTTTTATCTATAACCACCTCAACTTCCGAGGTTTTGAGTTCGGTCTCTGGCCCAATTTCTACCTCTGCTTTAGGTAGAGCAAAATAACAAAAAACCCCAACTAATAATAAAATTGAAATTAGAATTAAGAGCAAGGGTTTTTTAGAATAGAAAGCTGACCTCTTAGAAAGAGGTTGTCTTCTGTTTTCCGGCAGAAAGATTTCTTTTTTTTCTGCTTCTAATTTCTTTGGGGGTAAAATATCTAAGATTTTCCGAGCCATGTTATTTATTATATCAAACTTCGCCTCCCATGATAAAGATTATAATTTATCTGCCTTAGGGGGCGGGATTAAGGTGGCTCTAATTCTTCTTACTCCAGCCCCTGAAGACTCTTCTTTAACAATGTTAAAAAATCCTAATTCTAAGGTTCTTTGAACATGGGGGCCAGCACAAATTTCTTTTGAGAAATTATTGATAGAATAAACGGTTACCTTTTCAGGATATTTTTCTTTAAAAAAAGCTAGGGCTCCCTTTTTAATTGCTTCTTTATGGGGCATCTCTTCTTTCTTTATTTCTAAATCTTCTTTAATTTTTTGATTCACAAGATTTTCAACCTTTTTAATTTCCTCTTCTGTCATCTGTTTGGGATGGGAAAAATCAAACCTTAATCTTTCAGAAGTAATATCAGAGCCCATTTGTTTTACGTGGAGACCTAAAACCTCTCTCAAGGCTTGGTGAAGTAAATGGGTGGCCGTATGAAGTCTGATTGCCTCTGGGCTCGTTTCTTTTCCAATTCCACCAAATTTCTTTTCAACTCCGGCCCGGGAAATTTCCTGATGTTTCTCAAAAGCCTCTTGAAAGCCCTTTTTATTTGTTTTCAACCCTCTTTCTCGAGCTAATTCTTCGGTTAATTCCAAAGGAAAGCCATAGGTGTCGTAAAGATGGAAGGCATCCACACCGGAAATGTCTCCTCTGGCTGAAATTTTTTCAAATTGCTTCAGGCCCTTTTCTAGGGTTTTGCTAAATTTTTCTTCTTCGTTTTGGATAACAGTTAAAATATCGGCCTGTCTGAATTGAACTTCAGGATAAATATCTCTATAAATTTCAATCACTTTTTGGGCCAGGGGAATTAGAAAATTTTTAGGTAAATTTAAGATTTTTCCGTATCTTATTGCCCTTCTTAAAATCCTTCGTAAAATATAACCTTGCTCTACGTTGGAAGGTAAAATATCTTCGCTTGCCAAAAAAACAGCAGATTTTATGTGGTCGGCAATAACCCTCTTAGCCCTCTCATCCTTGCCGGGTATTTCTACCATAATAGGAAAAAACAAATCTGTCTCATAAACAGATTTTTTGTTCTGGCAAACCATTGCCAATCTCTCCAAACCCATTCCCGTGTCCACCCCTCTTTGTTTTAGGGGCGTTAATTGACCTTCCCGGTTTTGATAATATTCGTTAAAAACTAAATTCCAAAGTTCAATAAATCTATTGCAATCACAATTTGGTATACAGTTCGTTCCCTTTTGGCAGGGTTGAGAGGTCAAATCGTAGTGGATTTCTGTCGAAGGACCGCAAGGGCCTTCTAGACCGGTGGGTCCCCAAAAATTATCTTTTCTGTCAAAACCAAAAATTCTTTCTTTGGGAATTCCTAAGCTCTGCCAAATTCTTTTAGATTCTTTATCTTCGGGAACCCGGCCTTCTCCCTTAAAGACGGTAATCCAGATTTTTTCTTTTTCCAGACCCAGTTCCTGGACCAAAAAATCCAGAGCATATTTTACTGCCCCTTCTTTAAAATAATCTCCAAAACTAAAATTTCCCAACATTTCCAAAAACGTCAAATGCCTTTCGTCTCCAACCTCCCCAATATCAGAGGTTCTAAAACATTTCTGGCAAGAAGCCACTTTATTGCTAAAGGGAGAGCGCTTCCCCAGAAAATACTCCTTAAATTGCTGCATGCCAGCTGTGGTGAAAAGAACGGTGGTATCTGTTGGGATAAGAGATGAAGAAGCCACTATCTGGTGTCCTCTTTTCTCAAAAAAGGTCAGAAATTCTTTCCTCGGTTTTTTTGAAAGCATTCTATTTTTAATATTAACAAAAAATCAGTCTTTCGTCATCAGAAAATTTATTATTTTAAAAAGCCACTCAAGGTGGCATTTTATCGTTTTGGGTCTCGGGTTTCAGATTTCGGGTTTTTAGGTATATCTATCAGCAACAACCGAAGCAGCATAAGCTTCTGGTTTAATTTTGGGCTCAAATCCATTTCCTTTAATAAGCCCTGTTACCTCTTTAATCATATCCTTTGTCGCTCCATTTTCTCCAACATCAGCATGGATATAACGAAATTGATAGTGAGGAAGAATAGACAATCTTTCCATCTCTTTTTCTAAATCCGCTCTTAAAGTTAGCGCTAATTCGCAAGATAATAAAACTTCACCCAAAACTCTTTGCTGAAAATTATAAAATTTTCTTGAGGGGTATTTTATTTTTTTAAGGAAAAATCTCCCTCCTTCTCCTACTCTCAATATGACCACAGCCACTGGAAAATTAGGCTCCAGTTCAGAAGAAGAATCACAACCAACGATAATGTCGTAAAACTTATCTGGTTTCTGGTCAATATAATTTAAAATTTCTCTTATCACTCCTTTCAGTCTCAAATTTCCTTGGCTTGGATTATAAAAATAACCTTCTAAAAATCTATTATTCATGGTCTTTAATAATATAACAAAGATAGAGAAAAAATCAAGACTTGCTAACTTCTTTAACTATTTTACTAAATTCCTGGGCTTTCAAAGAAGCTCCCCCCACTAACAAACCATTCATTTTTGCACCCCTTATATATTTTAATGCGTTTTGAGAAGTAACGCTTCCGCCGTAAAGTATTCGAGTTTTCCTGGAAAGGGATAATGAATATCTTTTTTTTAATACCTGGCGAATAATAAGAGATTTAGTTAAAGTTGTATCAACCTCACAGGGTTTTCCCGTACCAATTGCCCAAACAGGTTCATAGGCAATAATTATATTCCTGGCTTCTTTCTCTTTTATGTCCTTTAATCCTTTACTAATTTGAGAGTTTAATGTTCTTAGGCCCTGCCCCTCTCTTTTCTCTTTTTGAGTTTCTCCAATACAAAAAATTGGTTTGAGACCGGCAGCTATAGCAGCTTTCATTTTTTTTGCTATCATCTCGTTAGTTTCTTTTAAATGCCCTTTTCTTTCTGAATGACCAATTATTACGTATTTGCAACCCAAACCCTTTAACATCTTAGCTGAAATTTCTCCGGTAAAAGCGCCTTTTTCTTCCCAAAAACAATCCTGGGCCCCCAATCTGAAACCTGAAGCCCGAAACCTGAAACCGGAAAGATAAACAAAGGGGGGACAAATTACCACTTCCACTTTTTTAATATTTTTGACCCCTTTTTCTATTGTTTTCAAAAGCTTTTGAGCTTCAGCTAAAGTTGTAGGGTTGCATTTCCAGTTGGCGACGATAAGCGGTTGCTTCATGAATTCATTTTCTTTTAGCCCGTACTATTCCGAATGAAGTGAGGAATTAGTATCGGGGCAATTGGCAACAATTAAAGGTTTCATTTTATTTTTGTTCTCTTAGATATTGAGCTGCGCTTTCTGGCTCAATTGTTGAAATTTCCATTCTGGTGCCTATCTCAAACCCGGCCGGAATGGCGGTTTTTGGTAAAATAGTCCAATGCCAGTGGTAATGGTCGTATTTTTTACCATCACAGGGAGCAGTATGCAAATAGAAATTGTAAGGTGGATCATTGAGGGCTTTGTGAAGTTTATTTAAGGCTACTTGAAAAGCCTGTGCTAAGCTCCATTTTTCTTGTTCTGTTATTCTTTCAAAATAGGCCAGGTGTTTCTTAGGAGAAATAATGACTTCAAAAGCGGCTTTTGAGGCAAAGGGGCAAATAACCAAAAATTCTTTATTTTCAAAAACCACTCTTTTTTTTATTTTCTGCTCCCATTTATTCATCTCACAATAAATACATTTTTTATTTTTTTTGAAATACTCTCCAGAGTTCACCAAGGCTTTTTGTAAATCAACATCAAGTAAGGGAGTGGTAATAATTTGAGAGTGAGGATGAGGCTGGGAAGCTCCGGCTTCTGCCCCGTGATTATGGAAAATCGAAATATAATTAACGTGCGTTTTTTTCATCAAATCTAAATATCTTTTTTGGTAAGCAGCGAATACTTCTTTTGTTTGAGAGATTGTAAAATGAGGGAAATGTTTTTGGTGGGATCTTGTCACCACCAATTCGCAAAAACCCGAAGCTCGCATTTTTTGATAAAATTTTCCCTCGGTTTTTTTCTCTAACTTAGGAGAGGGTAAAAGGGCAGGAAATTTATTGGGAACAACAATGGTAGTCCAGTCCTTAGGAATTCCTTTATCTAACGGCATTTCTTTAGCTTTAGAAAAAATTAAAAGAGGTTTTTCCTGGCTTTCTATCTGACAGAAGGGACAAAGTTTGGGAGGAATTTTGATTTCTCTTCTCTTTTCTTTCTTGAACATCTCAGGTCTTTTAGCTCTACCGGTCGCAATGACAACCCAATCTTTAGAAACCAAATCAAAACGAAGCTCTGATGGGAATTTAATTTTTGGTCTTCTAATCATATTTTTTTGTGATAAGATTTTGCCTGATTCTTAAAAGATCAAGACCCATTTTGAACATTGATTTAAATTTAACTTTGCTTGCCGGGTCATTTTTCCAATAAATTGGTATTTCCTTTATTTTATATCCCAGTTTTTTGGCAATTACTAACATTTCAGGATCAAAAGCAAAGCGATTGATTTTACATCGAGGAAAAACATCTTCGGCTGCTTTTTTTGTGAAACACTTAAAGCCACACTGGCTATCTTCAATTTCCCAGAGACCAACAATTATTTTTCGTAAATATTTAAAACTTTCACCAACCAATCTTCTTAAAGAAGACTGAGGTGGATCAAGAACCGCTCCCTTTATATCACGAGAACCAATAACAATTTCAAAGCCTTCTTTTAGGTGGAGCCATATCTTTTCTATCTGACCAATTGGTGTCGAATTATCAGCATCGGTAAAAATCCTATATTGCCCCTGGGCTTTTAACATTCCTTCTCTTACCCCAAATCCCTTGCCTTGATTCTTTTTATAATCAAGTACTTTTAGGTTTTTGATTTTCGGAATGAGTTTTTGGACAACCTCAACAGTTTTATCAGTTGACCCATCAGAAACAACAACAATTTCGTAATTAAAATTTTGTTTTTGCAAATAATTATTAATTTCAGCTAAAGTTTGGGGGAGTCTTTTCTCCTCATTATAAGCAGGAATAATAACCGACAGATAAATTTTCTCTAACATATTAATTGATTTTAACACAGAATTGAAAAACAAAAAAGGTAAAAGTATAGAACTTTTACCCTGACTGAAAAGAACCGTGGAAAATAGTTTTCTTTAGTAAATCTCTACTTCTTCGAGACTGGCAACAGCGTGTCCTTTACCATCAAATGTCATTGTGATTTTTGGTATAATCTCAAGATTCTTGAAGCTCCAAACCAAATTGTGAGGCAGTTTATCTCTGATTCTCATTGCTTCTTCCAGGTGTTTTTCTTTGTGTTCTTCTTGGGTTATCTGACCTTTACAATCCGGGCAGCTACTGACACCCATTCGCATCTGGCCAACCTTTTCACTTAACCCGTGAACTGTTTCCAGGAAGTCTTTTAACTTCATTTTCTCCTCCCTTTTCTTGTTTTTTTTAATATATCATCGCAATCTTGTCAAGACCTCTGGCCCCTTTTTTAATTTGTGTGCGGAAAGATTTCCCGCACAGTTTCAAAAAGTGAGGTTATTCCAAATTTGTTAGTATCTTGGGTCCTTTTTTTGTTACGGCTATTGTGTGTTCAAAATGAGCAGAGAGAGAGCTATCTTGAGTTTGAAAACCAAACCCATCTTTTGTTTTTTTGAGTTTCCAATCACCTATAGTCACCATTGGTTCCAAGCAAAGAACCATGCCTTCTTTAATTTTGGGACCGGAATCTCTTTTCCCATAATTTAAAATCCTGGGTTCTTCATGTAATTCTCTGCCAATTCCGTGACCGCAAAGCTCTCTAACCACATTAAATCCCTGACTCTCTACGTATCTCTGAATTGTGTTTCCGATATCGCCAAAAGTATTACCGACTTTTGTTTTTTTGATGCCTCTTTTTAGGGATTTTTTTGTTACTCTAATTAATCTCTGGGCTTCTAGAGAAACTTTTCCAACGGGCAGAGTAAAGGCCATATCACTATGAAAACCCTTATAGAGCATTCCGATATCTAAAGATAGAATATCTCCTTTTTTTAATTTTCTTTCTGAGGGCGGGCAGTGAACGAGTTCCTCGTTTATAGAGACACAGAGGGTTTTGGGATATCCTTCATATCCTTTGAAAGAGGGTTTACCTTTGTATTTAAAAATCAGGGTCTCTGCGACCCTGTCTAATTCCTTGGTGGTTATTCCCGGCTGAACTCTTTTTACCAATTCTCCCGCAATCTTTGCCAGAATTTTACCACCCTCTGCCATTATTTCAATTTCCTTTTTGGACTTTATTGAAATCATCTTACCAATCTAACGAGGAAAGACCTCGTTACATTTGCTGGGACTATTTGGTTCCTAGGACTTTTAGAATATTTAGGAAAACATCTGCCGGGGATGGTGAACCATTAATTTTCTTCATCTCCAGTTTTTCTTTTTTGAAAAAATTAATCAAGGGAAGGGTTTTTTCTTTATATTCCTTTAATCTCGTCTGAATTATCTCGGGAGTATCGTCTTTACGGAGAATTAATTTTGAGCCATCTAAGGGACATTTGGTCAGTTTAGCAGTTTCTTTCGAATAGACTATTGGATGTCGCATCAACGTGCAAGTTCTTCGGTGGGAATTTCTCCAAATAGACTCTTTTGCGCTTAACTCAATTAAGATTATACTGATATTTTCTTTTCCGTATAATCTCTTAAAAAGGGGAATCATTTCTTTTGCTTCGTATAAAGTCCTGGGGGAACCAGAAGTTACTATCCCCTTTCCCTCTCTGGCTAATTCTTTCACTTTGTTTTTAATCCAAAAAGCAATCAAAGGGGAGCTCATAAGTTCCCCTTCTTCTCTTATTTTTTTCTCCTTGGCAAGAAAATATTTTCTCCCCCCCACAACCACAAAATCATTTTTTTTTATATTGACTAAATTTTTCTCAATAATCTTGCTGGTTTCAAGATGATAGAGGTCAAATTTTTCTGCTAAAAGACCGGCCTGGGTTCCTTTGCCAGCTCCTGGAGGTCCCATTGCTATTATTACTTTGGGTTTTTTAGAAGGTTTCATATTCTCTCATTTGTAATTGGGCATTAATCTGGCGCATGGTTTCTAAAACTACACTGACCACAATCAATAAGGAAGTTCCCCCAATTAAAAAACGCAAAACCATTACACCCGTTACCCGACCGATAATTGAAGGCATGACAGCAATCACTCCCAAAAACAAAGCTCCAAAAGGAAGAATGCGATTTAAAATATAATAGAGAAAATCGGCTGTAGAGCTTCCCGGTCTGATGCCAGGAATGAAACCGCCCATTTTCTTTAAATTATCAGCTATTGTTGTAGGATCAAAAGTTACGGCGGTATAAAAAAAAGTAAAGGCACAAACCAAAATAAAGTACAAAATTTCATAGACCAGGGGATCCTGAAAAAAATTGCCTACCTGCTGAGCGATCTGACCTACGGTTCCTTCTGTTCCTGCTAAAAAATTAGCAGCCATTGAAGGTAAAAGCAAAAGTGATAAAGCAAAAATTATTGGCATGACTCCTGCCGGGTTAATATTAAGAGGTAAGAAAGTGGAGACTCCTCCATAAAGGCGTGTTCCTCTTATTCTTTTGGCATAAGAAATCGGAATATTGCGCCTGCCCTCGTTTACTATCACTACCCCAGTAATAATAACAAGAGCCATGGCAAAAAAAATTAAATAAGAAGGAAGCTGGCTTGGGTCCCATTCTACTATAATCTGCAAAATGTTGCGGGGAAAATCAGCTGCGATTCCTGCAAAAATCAAAAGAGAAACCCCTTCTCCAATACCCTTCTCGGAAATAAGCTCTCCCATCCACATTAAAAGCATGGTGCCAGCGGTTATGGTCATGATTGAGGTAAAAAGCAAGGTGGGAGAAAGAACGCCAATTACATTTTGGCGCTGAAAAAGACCAAGCATTGCATAACCCTGAAGAGCAGCTAAAGGAACGGTGGCTACTCTAGCATACTGAGTAAACTTCTGACGACCGGCTTCTCCTTCTTCTTTATAAAGATTTTCTAATTGAGGGAAAATCATTGTTAAAAGTTGAAAAATAACGGTAGCCGTAATATAGGGACCCAATCCCAACATAACAACAGAAAGTCGATCGAGGGCTCCTCCGGTAAAAATATTCAAAAGACCGAAAATCTGAAATTGCTCAAAAAAGGTTTTCAAGTTTTCAGAATGAATTCCGGGAATTGGAATATTAGCCATTATTCGAAAAATTGCAAAAGCACCTAAAATAAAAAGGATTTTATTCCGGAGTTCCCGAATTTTAAAAATTTGAATAACTTTATCCAGCATAAATTATTTAATGGTACCACCGGCTTTTTCTATTTTCTCCTGAGCTGTTTTAGAAAACTGGCAATCCTCTATTTCAAGGGGTTTGGTTATTTTGCCCCTTCCCAAGATTTTTACCCGAGGTACCCTTCCTTTAATTCTACGAATTAAGCGCTTTTGAAGCAAACTCTGGGGGTTAGCTTTCTCGTTAGGTTTAAAATTTTTATCAAGAATGTCCAGATTTAACACTTCTATTTCTTGTTTTTTTCCGCTAAATTTGTGCCCCCTTAATTTAGGGTATCTTTTAATGAATACCCGAATCGCAGGCTTGAGTTTAGTACCTGCCCTGGCTTTTTGTCCTTTTATTCCTCGACCAGAGTAAGTACCCCTTTTTCCTCCTCGACCCACTCTTTTCTTTTTTTTAAATTTGTGCCTTGGACGTAGCTGGTGTAATTGCATATTAAAAAAAACTTTACCTATTACTTGTAGCTTTTAATTTTTTTAATGCCTTGATTGTGGCTCTGGCATTATTTAATTTATTGCTGGTTCTACCCAAGATTTTTGATGAAATATTTCTTATGCCACCCAAAGCACAAACAACTCTTATGGTACCACCTGCCATCAAACCTCTCCCTTTTCTCTGAGGTTTTAACAAAACCCTAGCTGCTCCAAATTTAGCTTTCACTTCATGGGGAATGGTATCTTGGATAATTGGAATCTCAATAGAATTTTTTTTGGCTAATCGAGTGGCTTTCTCAACAGCCTGAGCAACATCAAGACCTTTTGCCACGCCCACGCCAACTTTTCCTGCTTTATTTCCAACAACCACCACCGCTCGAAAATGAAGGCGGCGACCACCAGCTGTCATTCTTTCAACTCGGGTTAAATCCAAAAGTTTAGATTCAAGCTTCTCTTCTTTCCTTGCCCTCTCTATTGTTTTGCCAGAGGATGG
>LJNG01000008.1 GCA_001302985.1 Parcubacteria bacterium DG_74_3 | reverse complement strand
AAACCCAACCCACATCACAGAGGATGATTATAGACTCTTCACCGGGCTCTATGACTGACTTTGCTTCTGTTAGGCTGAAATCTTTTTGAACGCCATTGATAGTTATTTTGGTGATATTGAGTCTGGTGGTGCCCAAATTCTCGAACTTTACTACGATTATATTTTCCTGATCACCAGACACCAAACCATAGGTTATATGACTGATTTTTGCGTTTTCTTGTATTGTTGTATAGTCTCTGATTCCTCCCATCCAGATAGCTACTGCAAGTGCAACTGTTATCGCTACTGCTACTAAGATTATTGTTGATATTGTCGGGTTTATTCCTTTTTCTTTTTTAAAAGACCTTTTCAATCCAGCCAACCTCTTTTATTATAAAGTTTATTTTAAAATTGTCAATGAAATGAGCTATAAATTATGTTTTGAGTTGGTGTGTTCCACAAGAAAACCAAAAAAAGAGCTGAGTTTTTTCTCAGCTCATCAGGGACCTAATGTCTACCCAGTAGCTTCTAAGAGACGGGTTTACCTCTTTAATGGTTCTATTTTTGGTAAACCAGCTCTAAGGTGTTCATTGTTATTTCTGGGGACTCATCGGTCTGCACACTTTTGTTTTCCTTCGACCTCCCTACCCTTCTTATAACTGGCACCCACAAGCCAGAACTCTTTGCGCAAGCTTTACAAAGAGTCTTCCCCTCTATCAAAGCCCCTGAGTAGGTTCTTGGATCGAACCATGCTCCGCAGCAATCACAGCGCACGGTTGATTCTTTCCTACTCATTAATTCAATCACCTCTGTTTTAAAAGGGCTTTTGATACCTATATCTATACTATCATAAAACATATGTCTTGTAAGACCCTGGTCAAGAAGGCGAAAAAAAAAGAGGCACATAAAGTGCCTTTAGAATGAAGATAAGGTTTTGTGAAAGAACTATGATTTTTATGGAAAGGGGCTTCAGGAACACCCCGATTGGGTCGTCAAGGTAACCCGGGTTCCTCTGTCGACATTGGAATGCTGTCTGTCGCAGATTCTCCTGGGAAAACTAGACAGAGCGTTCTTAAGCCCCCTCCATTTTTAAAGTATTATATGAATAAAAATTTGTCAAGATTAAAAACCTTAATTCCGGAAAACAAAAAATATTTAAATCTCGGTTTGGCTAAAAAACCAGGAAGCCAGACTAATCATTATCACATCAAAAAAGCAAATTATGGCCAAATCCGTAAATAAGGAAAATTGAGAAAAACCAAGCAAACTTAGCCGCAGCCCATCGATGCCATAAGTTAAAGGGTTAAAATAGGTGATTTTTCTTAACCAGTCCGGCAAATTATTGATTGGAAAAAGAGCACCAGAAAGTAAAAAAGTGGGAAAAATAATAAATTGAGTAATTAGAGAAAACCCATGGACATCTTCCATTTTTGAAGCCATGGCTATGCCAAACCCAATAAAGCCAAAACCAATTAAAAGCATAAAAACAAANGCCAGGAAAAGACTTAAAGCATCGGGTATNNTAAAACCCAGAAAAAGAGAAATTATCAAAATTAAAATTCCCTGAATAAAAGAGGTTGTTATNCCACCTGCAATTCTNCCAAAAACAATTGATAATCTTCTAACCGGAGCAACCATTATTTCTTTTAAAAAGCCAAATTCTTTGTCCCATAAAACCGAAAGCCCGGCNAAAGTTGCAGTAAAAAGCATTGTCATTCCAAGAATNCCAGGTACCAGAAAATCAATATAGTTTGCGCTTTGNGGCATACCTTGCAGATTGAAGCTACCNCTAAAACCAAAGCCCATGGAAAAAAGAAAGAAAAAAGGCAACATCAAGGTACCGATTACCCGGCTTTTAGCCCTTAAAAATCGCTTCATTTCTCTTAGCCACATTACATAAATTGTTTGAAGATTTTTCGATTCCATAGTTTAAATATTATTGTCTTTTGAACCTTCTTCTCATCATCATTTTATTTTTTTCGCTTTGACTGACTTCTCTTTCTCGAATAGTCTTTCCGGTAAAATGCAAGAAAACATCTTCCAGGGTTGGCTTTCTCAGGTTAACTGATTTTATTTCAATCCCCTCTTCTTTCTGATCTATTTTCATTAAAAGAGGGATTTTCTTTTCTCCCCGCTCAACATTTAAATCAATAAAACCGTTATGTTGTTTGATTTTTTTCACCCAGAGAAATTTTTCAAATATCTTTAAGGCTTTTCTTTCTGGAACAGCTTCAATGGAAAGCAAATCACCACCTAAAATATTTTTTAAATTATCTGGCCTGTCTTGAATAATAATTTTACCTGAATCAATAATTGCCACTCTTTGACAGAGATAATCAGCTTCTTCCATATAATGAGTGGTGAGAATAATGGTTATTTTTTCTTCTTTATTTAGTTTTAAAATATAATCCCAGATACGATGGCGGGTCTGGGCATCCAGTCCCAAAGTGGGCTCATCTAAAAATAAGACCTTTGGATAATGCATCAATCCCCTGGCAATTTCCAGCCTTCTTTGCATACCCCCAGAATAATCTTTGACCAAGATATCGGCTTTATCTTCAAGCTCAACTAATTTTAAAACCTTTTCGATTCTTTTCTGACGATTTTCCCGGTTTAATCCATAGATTCGGGCATGAAAATCAAGGTTTTCTCTGCCAGTTAAACGGTTATCCAGAGCTGGTTCTTGAAAAACAATTCCAATCGAATTTCTTACCTGGTCTTTTTGCTTTAAAATATCAAAACCCCAAACCCTGGCTTCTCCCTGGCTTGGCCTTAATAGGGTGGTTAGCATTTTAATTATTGTGGTCTTACCTGCTCCGTTAGGCCCTAATAGACCAAAAATCTCTCCCTTGTTAACGGTAAAGGAGATATTATCAACCGCCCTTAATCCATTGAATTCTTTGGTTAGATTTTTTATTTCTATGGCGAACATATTTTATCCAGCGCCTCCTCCACCGCCCCCTCCTCCACCACCTGCTCCGCCTCCACCTCCAAATCCGCTGCCTGCTCCACCTGGACCTCCGCCAAAAGTGCTGGTAATGGAAGATGAAAAAGAAGAAAGGCTTGAAGAGAAGGAATTAAAAGATGCAGGAGCTCCTCCTTTTCCTCCCGAAACAGAAACACTGGGCACATACCAGGTCTGTTCTTGATAGGCGAAATCTGCAAATCTATTGGCCCATTTTTTTTCTACGCCCAAGACCTGAGCATAAGGAAGATATTTAGAAAAAGTTTCCAATGTTTCAGCTCCCAGTCGGAATCTTTCTGCGGTTTGAAGATATTCTTTAAATCCTAACAATTTCCACTTAGCTTCCAACCCCTTTGAGGTCAAAGCTGGCATATAGTGAGCAAAAATTAGAATAATCATTGCTGACAAAATTAAACCCAATTCCAGGATTAAAATCTGGGCAAAATATCTTATAACGCCTATTGGCAAAAGAAAAGCTGCTATCAGCCAGATGATTAAAAGGATTAAAGTAGAAAACAGAATAATGCAGGACTTTTTACTATATTTTTTCCTGATTTCTTCTATATTGCCACTAAAATAACCCGTTGTTTTAACTTCCTCATGAATTAAGCTTTTAATCTCGGAAATTTTCTTATAAAACTCTTTTTTTAAATTATCACTAGAAACCATATCTCCCTTTTCAAAAATAGCTTCCATGATTTTTTGCTCAAAAGGAGCTAAGCCATTTCCATCTTTTAATTTTTCAAAAGTATAGTCTTTGGTTTTTAAAAAAGCAAAACTGCTTTCTTGTTCTCTAATTCTCAAATATCCCCTGACAGCTAAATCAATAACCGTAGCTATAATATCTTTAATGTCAACATTCTGGTCAATCAATACTCCGAATATGGCCGGAGGTAAGTTTTCAGGCGGAGAATATTCTGCCATAATGGTTTTTTCAATTTTTGGGTCTTTCCCCTTTTTTCTCCAAACCATAAACATTTTAATAAATACGAAACCCGGCATAGCAAGAGCAATTAATAAAACAATCCAGTTAATTATCTGGTTTTGATAAAGAAAGGGTTTGACAACCGCTCCCTTGGGCCAGGTGACAACTGTGGTCAAGTAATGATAAGGTTCTATATTATATCCCCAGAATCTAATGGTTTTATTGTCCAAAATCTCATAATTATTACTCTCAATTTTACTTCCCAGAGGCCCGATAAACAATTTTAGCTCTATTTCCTCTTTTTCAAATTCTTTTGGTAGGCGAACTAACACTTCAGCTCGCTTAACTTCAACTATTCTATCTTCAAATATGGCGTTCCAGTAGAGTTCATCCCATTTATCAAAAAAACCCAGACCACCGTGAACTTTATATTTTACGGTCCAGGATTTTAGCTCTTTATCAAATGTTCTTCTTGGAAAGTCCCACTGAATTCTTAACCTGTTTCCTTCATAGGAAACCTTGTATTCATTTTCATTTAATCTGTTTTCTTGGCTATCGTAAACCTGGACATCAGAGATATGGTCTAGGTTTTTTAGTTCAATTTCCCGATAAAAGAAACCAAAATCACCTTCCAGATTATAGGTTTGTTTTTCTTTGACATCAAAAGTGCTATCTGGATTAACCTGAACATCTACTTGGATAGATTGATAATAATAATTTTTGGCTAAGATTTCTGCCTGACAGCCAAAATAAATTCCCAATCCTAAAAAAATAAAGAGAAATGCTCCCAGGAAAAAAAGAACTCTCATCCCTTCTAATTTTTTAATAATTTTTTCCATAATTTTGACGCCAATATATATATCCTTAATTTAACTTATTTTGGGGATTTTTTCAATTGTTTCTAAAAATAAAAAAGCAGCTGAGTTTATTACCCTGCCGCTTTCCTCATTTCTTCTAATTTTTGGATAACCTGAGACACTCTTTCTTTAACTCCGCCCCTTACAAGGAGCAATTTTTCTGGCCAGAAGTGTTCTACAAAGCTTCTAATTAGATTATGTCTTTGTCTTGCCCAGGCCTCGTCTGACTTTCGGCTCTGGTCGGTTTTATAGGGGATCTCAAATGGGTCTTCGGCCATTACTATTAATTGATATCTATCCTTGATTTCCAGACACATTCTGAAGAGCTCTCTGACGGCTAAATCATCTCTGGTTTCTGAAGCATATTGCCGTGCCTGGACATAGTAATGAAACAAAGGTTTGTCGCTAATAAATCCATCTAAGGCACTGGAGCGAAGTTCTTCTCGTTCTTGTTGGCGCCACATATAGAATCTTTCAAAAGGGCTGCGGAAATTTCCAAATTCTTTTTTCAATTTTCTGTCTTCTTCAGCCACAAGGTCATAATCGAAGCCTTTTATTTTAAGTTCAGCAAAAAGTGCAGCAGCCAATGTTGATTTACCGGTACATGGTCCCCCGGCTATTGCAACATCAATTTTCATTTTAAGGTACAACCTCCTCTTTTTCTATTTACCATATTTCACAAAAAAAACAAACCCAAGAAATTGGGCCTCAAAACGTTCCAGCTTTCAATTTTAGAAGACTCAGGGGGTTATTTTATCAATTCCTTTAATTTGTCCCAGAAAGATTTTTTAGATTCCTGAACTTCTTCTTTTAATTCTTCTTTTTCTTCTTGAAACTCTTTTTCAATTTGAGGTTTTCTTTTTTCGATTTCCTCTCTTATAAGAGTGGTAAATTTTTGCCAGAGATTTTGAAACCGGATTTTAATAAAAGAATTCCACCAGGAAAGCCAGGTTTCATACATTTTTTTCCAAACAGGCAATACCTCTTCTTTCCAGATTTTTTCTACAATTTGGGGGAGTTGCTCTCTGATTTTTTGGAAAAAACTCTTCCCCCAAGCGATTATTTCTTCAATAGTTTTTGGAGCTTCTATTGTGGCAGGTTCTTCTTGAGCCCAAGAAAATCCAGGCAAAAACAAACTGATAATTGACCCCGTTAGAAATAAAATTAATAAGGTCTTAGCCGTAAATTTCCTCCGTAAAATTTCTAACGGGGTTGCCAAAGTGATTATTAAATTGTATAATATCTTGTACATGGGTGGAAAATAATGGAAGCTAAAGAATTGGAAGCTCTGCTAGAAAGTTGTCTCAGAGAATACGGAGAAAAGAATCCAAACGGCCTCGGATTGTATTTTGAAGAACTCAGAAAAGAGGTAGAGCGTAGAACGCCAGATAGAGGGAAATTAAGCCCTGAGAAGTTCAGTTATGTATTTAGCAGTCTCGTGAACCAGGGGAAGCTAATCTTCTTCGGTGCCATTAAAAGAGGTTTATTTACCATCCGTCTCAGAGAACCTTAAAAACAAGTTTCTTTAATATAAGGGGTTATAATAAAAAACTAACCCCTGTTTTTTATTTCATTAATCCCCTAGCCTCTTTTATTCTTTTTAGGGTTTTTTCTTTACCTAAAATTTCCGCAATTTCAAATGGGCCAGCTGAAGCTTTTTTACCGGTTAAAGCAACTCTTAATGGCCACAAAAGATACCCCCTATCTTCTATTGGTTTTTTAATTTTATTGTTAAATCTTTTAGCTTCGGGCAGTAAAACTTTTTCCAAATTTTCCTTAGTCCAATCTCCCTCTTTTATTTTAGAAAGCGACCAATTTAGCGTATCAAGAGCCAGACCAATTTCTTTATCTGACATTTCTCGCCATTTTAATAAATTTTTGCTGTAGTTTAACTTTTCTTTAAAGAAAAAATCGGTTAGCTCTAAAATTTCTGACAATTTTTTCAGTCTTTCTTGATAAATTGCAATAATTCTTGTTAAGGTCTCAAAAGAAATTCCCTCTCCGGTCTCTTTTATTTGGAAAGTTGCTTTTTCTTCTTTAAACAAACCTAATTTTTCTGTTTCTTCTGGGTTTCCCGGATTTCCACCCAATTCTTTAATAAAACCTGCTTCAATAAGGTAAGGAAGACAGAGGTTAGTTAATTTCTCTAAGGTCTTTTGGCGGATATAAAAGCCATTTAAAAAATCCAATCTTTTAATGTTAAAAATAGCTCCTCCTTTTTGAACCCTGTCTAGGGAGAATTCTTTAATAAGAGAACGAATTGAGTAAATTTCTCTTTCAGTACCCGGGTTCCAGCCCAAAAAAACCATAAAATTCACCAGAGCTTCTGGTAAATACCCCATTTTTTTATATTGGGCAATAGAAACTGCTCCGTGTCTTTTACTTAATTTAGTTCTATCCGGTCCTAAAATTAAAGGCAGATGAGCGAATTTGGGAACAGGGAAATTCAGGGCTTCGTAAAGTAAAATTTGCTTTGGAGTATTGGGAATGTGGTCTTCTCCTCTAATGACATGAGATATCTTCATTTCAACATCATCAATAACACAAGCGTAGTTATACAAAGGGCTGGTCAGGTCTTTGGCAATAACAATGTCTCCTATCAGAGAGGCATCAAACTTAATTTTACCCCTAATTAAATCTTCAAACTCTACTTCTTTTGGTGAAACCTTAAAACGAATAACCGATTTTTCTCCTCTGGCTAATTTTTCTTCAACTTCTTTTTTCGATAAGCTGGCGCATTTTCCAGAATAACGCGGGGGTTGGCCGATTGAGAGTAAATATTGGCGGTGGGCTTCGAGGTCTTCTTTAGAACAGAAGCAGTGGTAAGCTTTCCCTTCTTTTAACAGCTGATTTGTATATTTTTTGTAAATATCCCCTCTTTTACTCTGATGATAGGGGCCGTATTCTCCCTCAACTTCAGGTCCTTCGTCCCAGTCCATTCCCAACCACTTGAAGCTGTCAAGAATATTTTTTTCAAATTCAGGTTTTGAGCGCTCAGGATCAGTATCTTCAATCCGGATAATAAAGATTCCCTGGTATTTCTTGGCAAAGAGATAATTAAAAAGAGCGGCTCTGGCCGTACCAATATGAAGGAAACCAGTTGGAGAAGGTGCAATTCTAACCCTGACTTGGCCCGGTTGAATAAGAATGGGCTGTTCCTCGGTTTCCTTTTTGGTTGATATTAATTTAGATGTTTGAATTGCCATTTTCTTATAAAACTTTGCTCCATTTTTAAAAACTCGTCAAGTAAAAATTTTATCTTTTTAAATAATCAACAATAAATTGGGCAATTTCTTTTGCTGCCATTGGTTTGGCAAATTTTCTGGCAGCCTCACTCATTTTTTCTAATTCTGGAGGATTGGAAAAAAGATTTTTTAGTTTTTCCAAGAAAAAGCGAGGAGTAAAATTAGTTTCCTCCAGAACCTGACAAGCGCCGGTTTGGGCATAAGCATAAGCATTTTTAACCTGATGGTCCTGAGCAGCTTCTGGAAGCGGAATTAAGATAGAGGGTGTTCCCAGGGCTGCTATTTCAAAAATAGTGCCAGAGCCTGCCCGAGCTACAATTAAATCAGCAGCCCCGTAGGCTTGTTTTAATTCGTGTTCTTTAAAAAAGGGAAAGACATGATAATATTTTTCCAGGTCTTCTGTTATAACTGTTTTAGATTCGGCTATAACTCCTTGTAAATTTTTTTGTCCCACTTGGTGAATTACCTCAAAATTTTTGAGAAGGTCAGGTAAAATTTCCAGAATTTTATCATTAATTCTTTGGGCACCCTGAGAGCCACCCAGTATTAGAATAACAGGTTTTCCTCCAACTAATTTTATAATTTCTTTAACTTCTTTTTTTGAAACTTCGAAAATTTCTTTTCTTATTGGATTACCAATCTGAATCATTTTGGAGAGTCTAAAATGTTCGGTTTTGGGAAAAGAAACAAAAATGACTTGAGCGAACCCACCCAAAAACCTATTGGAAAGGCCGGGAGCCAGGTCGGATTCATGTAAAAATATTGGGGTTCCAAGAAGTTTGCCAGCTATTACTCCTGGAATAGAACCAAATCCTCCTTTACTAAAAATTAAATCCGGGGCTGTAAAGAAAATATATTTATAACTCTGCAAAATACCGACGGGAATTTTAATAAAAAGGTCAATGATATTTTGGAAAATGCTTTTTAAGCTCAGGTATCTTCTTAATTTTCCTGCCGATATTTTTTTTATTTTTATGTCTTCTTGGGAGAGTAAAATTGAAGCGAATTCGTCTTCTGGACCAAGGTAAAACAATCGAAGTTTTTTTTCTTCTTGAATTTTTCTTATTTCTCTAGCTACTGCAATGATTGGAAAGATGTGGCCTCCTGTACCACCACCTGTAAATAAAATTTTCATATAATTTTATCCCTGTTTTGAAATATTAAGAAGTAAACCTAACCCAATTAACTCGTTTGTCAGGGCTGAACCCCCATAGCTAACAAAGGGTAATGGTATGCCAGTTAAGGGTATTATTCCTATCATTGATCCTATATTTATAAAAGCCTGTAAAATTATCCAGGAGCTAATACCCGCTCCTAAAAGTTGAGAAAAAGCATCTTTGTTAGACAGGGCCACTTTAAAACTCCTCCACAAAAAAATTAAAAAAAGAAAAATTAAAGTAGCACCTCCAAGAAAACCTGTTTCTTCAGCCAAAATCGCAAAAATTGAATCTGACATTGATTGAGGCAAGAAACCTGACTTCTGACGGGAAAGACCCAGACCCACTCCTGAAATTCTACCAGAACCTATTGTAATGAGCGCCTGTTTTATTTGATAGCCAATTCCCATGGGCTCGATGTCGGGATTGAAAAAGACTGAAAAACGACTCAATCTATAGGGAGCAAGTTTTACTAAAGCAAAAAGACAAGCTAAGCCAATGAGAATTATAAAAACAGTATGCCAGAAAGGAGTATCTGCCCAGAAATATATTAAGGTTGAAACAAAGACAATTATTCCCAGGGTGCTAATATCTGGCTGGAATATTAACAACAAACCAATAAGACCAGTAATGATTAAAAAGGGAATTAATAGAAAATTTTGAGTTTTGGTTTTTTTTCGGCTTAAAAATAAATCTTTCTTGGGAGAGGTTAACCAGCTAGCCCAATAAATGATTGCTCCCAATTTTAAGAACTCTGAGGGCTGAAAAGATATTGGTCCTAAAGTTAACCATCTTGTTCCTCCCCGAAAAGAAGAACCAGTCCAGGGTAGGAACACCATTAGCATTAAGAATAAGTTTATTAAAATTAAAATTGGAGCCTGTTTTTTCAAAAAAGATAGTTCAATTTTAAAAGCTAAAAAACCCAATATCACTCCCGGAAGTAAACCAAACAACAATTGATGGTTTAAAAAATAATAACTTTGACCGAATCTTTCTTGGGAAATAGATGCCGAAGCGCTTGATAGAATTAAAATTCCAAAAGCTATTAAAATAAGAGATACCCCCAATAAAATATAATCTGGTTTTCTACCGGACATATTTTTTAACGTATTTTTTAAATAAATTACCTTTTTCTTTATAATCCCTAAAAATACTAAAACTTGGAGAGGCCGTAGAAAGCAAACAAATACCATCTTTTTTTGTTTCTTGATAACATAACCTTACAGCTTCTGGCATATTGTCCGCAAAAAAATGTTGAGGCAGCTTTGGGGGCTTATGCTGAGCTTGTTGAAGTATTTCTTTCCAGATTCTTTCACCTGTGGTGGGAAATAAAATAACAGTTTTAATTTTACTCTCTAAAACCTTTTTAGCCAATTTTTTAAAATTCAATCCCCTATCAAAACCACCCAAAATAATTGTTTGAACGTTGTTATCAAAAGCTTCAATAGCCTCAATAGTACTTTCGGGGATAGTAGCTAAAGCATCGTTGTAAAAGGTTATTCCCCTGAAAGTTCCTACCAGTTCTAATCTGTGAGGCAGGGGCTTAAAATTCTTAATGGCTCTGGCTATTTTTTTATCGGGCACCTCAAAGATTTTTCCCACTAAGATAGCAGCTTTAACATTTTGAAGATTGAATTTACCTTTTAAAGGAACATCTTTAATAGAAATAATTTTTTTAATTTTCACTGAATTTAAGTCTCTTTTCTGGGCTTTTGAGGATTTAGCAATCTTTTTAACAATTTCGTTTTTAGAGTTGAAAATCAAATAATCTTTTTCTTCCTGATAACGAGTAATATTAGCCTTAGCTTTAATATATTCTTTAAAACCCCGGTAATAATCTAAATGTTCTGGGAAAATATTTAATAAAACAGCCGCCTGGGGAGATTTTTTCAAACCAAGCAGTTGGTGACTTGAAAGTTCGTAAACATAAACATCCTTTGGTGTAGCAGATAATAAAAGCCGTAAAACAGGTCTGCCAATATTTCCAACCAAATGAGCACGAATATCATCCTCTTTTAAAATCTTGTAAATTAAAGATGTGGTTGTGCTTTTCCCTTTGGTAGCAGTAATTCCCACGATTTTCCCCGGGCAATTTTCGAAAAAAACTTCAGTCTGAGAGGTAATTCTTTGCTCTTTGGTTATGAAAGGTGCTATGGTTTTGGGGGATATACCGGGGCTTTTAAGTATAACATCATAATTTTTAAGGGATTTGAGATAATTTGGTCCCAAATGAAGCTTCACTCTTTTATCTAACCTAATCATTTTTTTTACCTTATCGTTCAATTCTTTTAGTTTTAGCCTATCTGCTGCTCCTAAAACCTTATGAGGAAAAATTTTTCTCAGAAATTTGAAATTATCTCTCCCCTCTTTTCCCAATCCTAAAATCAATATTTTTTTTGTTGCTAGTTCCTGAAAACGCATTCTACCTTTAAAATAACATAAATTTTTGATAAAAAATAGATTTTTCAATAAAAAACGCCCCGAACAAGATATTCTGCTCGAGGCTTATTGGTTGATTGAGCTAGCTTTGTCATTGTGGACTTTTTTTTCACATTTGTTTGAGTTATTTGCGGTTTTCTCTCTTATACATTCCCGTCAATACAGACATCGTGAAAGCCACACAAGCTGAAAGAGCGGGTGCCCAAAGGTTTCCTTTTCCGAGTACTGCGAAGAACTGAGCCAGCTTAATGATGAATGGCGTTGGGTTGATCCAGGCCACGTTATATACCACTGCTGCAAGGCTCATCACGAATATACCAACCGCCACCGCAACTCCGCCATAGAACACGTGCTTGGGCCACCTGATTATCGCCGAAGTGTTGATGTAGGTGAAGGAACCTGCGAGTACTGTTGCCGCCAGAGTTACCGCATCGATCTCTATAACAAAACTCATTTGTTCTCACCTCTTTTTCTTTTTTCCACTCCTTTTTTCAAAGAGCAGTAATTAATATTATACTTCTTTATTTGATAGTTGTCAAGTTATTATATTTAAATAAAAAACCTCCAGTGAAATATTTCATAGGAGGCCTGTGGGGAAATAATTTTTGTTGATTTAGAAGAACTATCGGATTTGTGTTGTCCAGAACATAGCGAGCTGCCTGGCTTATAGTAGTTGGATTGGTAATAAATTGAGTAGCCAGTCTATTCAGGGTAAACTTACTACCCCTCCTTTTTCCTTCAACCCAACGAGCAGCAACATAAATACAGCCCGCAGTCAGGTAAAAAGGATCTCTCTGTGATTGGATTTGCTTTTTTTGCATTTGTTCAGCAAGTTCAACTGCTCCATCTAAGACTTTTTTGTCAAGCTTCATGTTTTGACAGATTTCTCGAACAAGTGTTGGGAAGTTTTGCCATTGCTCGCGAACTATTATTCGATAATTTCTCTTCAGGGCTTTCTGGTTGGGTAAAGGTCGATATTCTTGGCCGAAATTTAATCTAACAAATTGGCAGAAATTTTCAGCAATTCTGGGATCGGAAATATTTGATAAGGTAGAATGCGGGAAGTGTTTTTTTATTTCAAAGTACAAACAGGATAGGGCATCTTTTATTTGCCACTTATTGGTTAAAATTCCTTTTTGACGAAGTTTATAAAAGCTCTCTAGTGCTCTTTTTCCAATATCTGAATTTATTGCCAGTTGGGGGAAGCGTTCAGACATCAGTTGGCCAAGTTTTTCTATTTTTCTCTCTATTTTACTCGTAATTGACAAGGTGCATCGGTGATTACATATTACTTTGACATTAAGATTTGTCAAGATGGAATCTAAGAAGTTTTTCAAAATTTTTAGACAAGTTATGTTGAGAATTCCAGGAACTTATTATTATTTTTGAATCCTCTTCTATCTTCTTGTATTTGGGTAATAGCTTCTTTTTGAAATAATTTAGAAGATATGGCTTCCCCCCTTCCCTATTTGCTTTCTTCCAGCTTAAGTAGAAAGCCACCCGGCTTTCTTTTTTCGTTCCGACACACTCAAAAGGTTTAAAGCCTTTTTCGCCCGTCAATTGAAGCATTAGAGGTAACAGGCTTTTATTTTCAAATAAATTCCCCCCTAAAGTTTTAATTAACTTTTTACTTTCAACAAAGGGATAGAGAGAAGCAAAAATAAATAGACATTTCGGGCAAGCACCACACCATTGTCCGATAGGATTTTTACGACCTGAATTTGTTTGGTAAGCCACATTACAACTCATAAAAACAGGAAAATATTTTGGATTTTGAGAAAATAATTTAGCTATTTGGATTTCGTAAAGGGGTCGTAAAAAACTAAAATATTCAAATTCTTTAGCCAAATATTTTTTTGAGTAATTTCTGAACAGTTTTTCAAACTGAAAAGTTTTTGAATATTGGTGGTTAATTATTTTTCCTAAGTATTTTACATTGCCCTCGTCGGAACTTTTTTCGTTAGAAAAAGCAATGAATTTGAAATCAAAAATTACTCCTAAAAGGCAGCTCAAAAAAGCTAAATAAGCCGAAAAAGGAGTGTGGCCATTTAAAAAACCCCTTTGATTTAGCGCCAGGAGTTTTCGGTCAACTTTGCGCCTGACAATAATTGGTTTTCTGCATCCTCCCATGTCTATTATTTTTTTGGCAGCTGGAGTTGGGTTCAAAGAAAAACAGTTAATTTTTCTTTTTCCGCCAACTGGCGAATTCTGTTTCAAAATCTCTAAAGTGACTACCGAATCTTTTCCTCCCCCGATCGGCACCAAAACCTTATCTTTTAATTTTCCTCCATATAATGTAACAAGGTCTTGCTTCGTTACATTGGGAGAAAGGATTTGGACAAACTTAGCTGGTCTAAAATCAATTTTATTTTCATAAAAAAACTGACCCATCCCGTTAATAATTAAGCTTTTCCACCATTTAATTTGTTCTTTATTTAGGGGGCCAGCTTGAATTTCAATTTTAGGAGAACAGGTAGCTTTCCAATAGCTAATGAGTTCAACTAAGCCAAGATTAAATATCAAATTATTAAAGACCTCGTTACCAATACGACGAATTTTTGCCCGGTTGATATTCTCAATAACTATTCTGGGGTTAAAGCTGATGTCGGGCTTAATTCTAAAGGTAAAAAAAATTTCTAAATTTTTTTTCGAAACCTGCCAAGAATATTTTTCATATATAAATCGAGGATATTTTTTTCTTAAGGTTTCATATCTCATTTTTAGCTAAAAAGTCTTATGGTGACTCCCACAATAGCAAAAACAATGCTTATTATCCAGAATCTCATTGTTACTTTGTAAGGAGGCCAACCTCCAGCCTCAAAGTGATGATGAATCGGGGTGGCCAACCAAATTTTTTTATGACGAAACTTTTTTGATAATAACTGGAGGATGATTGAACCCACCTCAATTACCATGGGACCTGCAATAATGGGCAAAACCATCACCGAATCTGTAAGGAAAGCGGTTACTGCCATAACTGAAGTTAAACCCAAAATTCCGGTTTCTCCCATATAAAACCTAGCAGGTGGAATATTAAACCACAAAAAAGTAAATAATGTTCCCAGAATAACAGCACAAAAAGCAGCTAAATCTGCTTTTCCCTGAGAAAAGGCAATAATAGTAAAAGCACCAAAAATTGAGGCAAAAATACCTCCGGCCAGCCCATCTAATCCGTCAATCACTCCCCCGGCAAAAGAACTTACCATTACTAAAACAAAAAGCGGGATATACCAAAATCCAATGGGCAAATCGACTCCCTGGGGGAAATTAAAAATTAAAGGAATGTGAATTGTATCCCAATCCAATTTATAATAAAACCACCATCCTCCGATAAGACCAATTAAAATGACAATAGCTAATCTCCTGGTAAAACGCATTCCTCCTCCAATATATTTTCCCTTGCCAAAAATCAGCAAAATATCATCCAAAAGCCCGACAATTGAACCTGCTACCAAGGCAAATAAGGGTAACCAGGTTTCTCCTCTTGATAAGAAGTTGAATCTTTGCAACCACCAAATCTCAGAAACTTCACTTAGAATGAAAAATAAAAAAATAATAAATAAAACCGAGACCCAAATTAATAATCCTCCACCCCTGGGTACACTTACCTCTCTTTTCTTATGGAGATTGTATATAATTCCCGCTCTTTCTCCGGTGATGGTCTTTTCTCTAGGTTTTCTTTTCCAGAATTTAAATTGATATAAAAATTTTGTTAAAATCGGAGCCCAAATTAAAGAAAGGGTAGCAGATAGAGCCGATAAAAATAGAACTTTAATTACGTTAAAAGTGACAATGGTCATGTTATTGATTATTTATCCAGTCAATTAATTTTTGCATTTCTGTTTGGCGTTCATCGGCTGATTTCGTTCCCAAAATGACATTGATTAAATGACTACATTGATTTTTCAATACTAAAATCATACATCCCCCAGCTTTTTCTGTAAAACCTGTTTTACCTCCAACAAAATTTTTTATCTCTCCTAAAAATCCATTATTTTTGTTAATTGCTAAATGGTGAAATTGACCCCAGCCATCTAAAACCTCATAAGACATTTTTGAAGAAATTTCAAAAATGAGAGGGTGGTTATTTAAAATATATTGAGAAAGCTGAGCCAAATTTTCAGCGGTTGAGTAATTTGTAGGAACCTCTGCTCTTTCAGGGTCCAGGCCCGTAGGATTGATAAAATAAGTGTTTGAAAGATTCAAAACCTGAGCCCTTTGATTCATTTTTTCAATGAATTGTTCTATTCCAATTTCTTCAGCCAGAGCATAAGCTGCGTCATTACTGGATTCTATTAAAAGAATGTGTAAAAGGTCTTTTACCGATAGCTTATCTTCAATTTTTAAATTTCCAAAGTCTTCGGCCTGAGAAACGGCTGTTTTAGATACCGTAATTATTTTTGCAAAATCATAATTTATCGAGTCTTCCAAAACAATCACGGCTGTCATCAATTTGGTCAGAGAGGCAATGGGGAGAACTTGATTAATATTCTGTTTAAAAATCATTTTTTTTCTCCCATTCTCAAAGATTTTGACCGAAATTGCAGACGTTGCCGCAATCTCAAGATGAGGCTTTTCTGGTTTTTGAGGAATCTGAACTAAATAAATACTCTCAAGGGGTTGAGCAATTTGAGCATAAAAAACATCTTCCAGATTGCTCTGGAAAATATTTACCCCCCTCCACAAGAACGAAACGACCAATAAGCCAATTAAAATAATTTTCCAATTCATTTTTTCTTTTTTGGTCTGTCCCGCACCAAACTTTTTCTGATGCGGGGTTTTTCTATCTTTATATGTAATTCTTTGAGCTGTTCTTTGGCAACCGGAGCTGGAATATCCATCATTAAATCTCGACTATCTCCGGTTTTGGGAAAAGCAATGACCTCTCGAATGTTAGGTTCATTTAAGACAATTGCTAAAAACCTATCAAGACCCGGGGCAATACCGCCATGGGGTGGCACTCCGTATTCGAAGGCTTCAAACAAATGAGAGAACTTTTTTCGGGCTTCTTTTTTGGTATGGCCCAGGACTTCAAATACCGTTTCCAAAACCTCTGGCTTAAAAATTCTTAAACTCCCCCCTCCAATTTCATAGCCATTTAAAACAAAATCATACTGGAAGGCTAAAATATTTTGGGGTTCTTTTTTTATTTTTTTAACATCTTCAGTTTGGGGACGAGTAAAGGGGTGATGCATCGCGTCCCATCTTTTTTCAGTTTCTTTCCATTCAAACATCGGGAAATCAACAATGAAAGCAAAGGCTAATTCTTCTTTGCTTTCTTTATTCTTTCTCAAATCTGGTTTATCACTTTTGTATTTTTCCATTGCTTTTTTATAAGTAATTCGAGGAAAAGGAATTTTTTGAATTTTCTTTTCTGGAAACAATTTTTTAACCAAACTAACATAAAGATTTTCGGTTAGTTCTAAAATCTCGTTTTTGGTTACAAAAGACATTTCAAGGTCAAGTTGAGTAAACTCTAATTGACGATCGGCTCGGGGGTCTTCGTCTCTAATGCATCTGGCAATCTGAAAATACTTTTCAAGACCAGCCACCATTAAAAGTTGCTTATATTGCTGAGGGCTTTGGGGTAAGGCATAGAATTTTCCAGGATACATTCTTGAAGGAACTAGAAAATCTCTGGCACCTTCTGGGGTAGATTTTGTTAACATAGGAGTTTCAACCTCGATAAAACCTCTTTCTTGCAAAAAATCTCTCATAAACTGAATAACTTTTTGGCGAGCCATTAAATTCTTTCGCATTCTCTCTCTTCTAAGGTCTAAATATCGATACTTTAATCTTTTTGCTTCTGAAATCTCATAACCTGGAGTATCAATCGCAAAGGGTAAAGTTTTAGCTTTTGAAAGAATTTCCAGGGATTGGGGTCGAAGTTCAATCTGACCTGTTTCAATTTTGGGATTTATCATTCCTTTTGGTCTCTTTCCTATCTCACCAATTACCTCAATTACCCATTCTGGCTTTAATCTTTGGGCGATTTTATAGGTCGCTTCGTCTTTTTCGCTAAAAACTATCTGCAAAAGTCCGCTTTTGTCTCGCAGGTCAATAAAAAAAATTTTTCCATGAGCTCTTACAGAATGAACCC
>LJNG01000007.1 GCA_001302985.1 Parcubacteria bacterium DG_74_3 | reverse complement strand
TGCTCCGGCGATAGGACTCGAACTTTTTTGTGCCCCGCGGAGGACTCGAACCTCCAACTTACTGCTTAAAAGGCAGGTACTCTACCAGTTGAGTTAGCGGGGCTCTATGCAGAAACTTCTTAAAAAGTTTCTGCTTCTCACATTCCCTCTTTCTTTAATTTCCTTAATAATTCTTTCTGTTCTTTGGTTAATTTCTTTGGGGTCTTAATAATTAATTTGATATATAAGTCTCCCCTCCCCCTCTCTCCAAAATGAGGAATACCTTTTCCAGAAATTCTTAAAACTTTTCCAGATTCAGTGCCTGTGGGAACTTTTAATAAACATACAAATCATCTCCTCTTCTCTGAAAAACAGAATGAGGTAAAACCTGAACCCTTACATACAAGTCCCCTGCTTTTCCTCCTCTTCGGCCTGCGCTGCCTTTGCCTGCAACTTTTATTATTTGATTTGAATCTATACCAGCTGGAATAAAAATTTCAATATTTTCTTCTCTGCTTATTCTTCCTTCTCCCCTACAAACATTACAGAGCTTTTCTGGTCGATAGCCCTCTCCCTTGCATTCCGGGCAAACAATATATCTGGTGTAAGAACCAAAAAATGTTTTTTTAATTTGTTGGACTTTTCCGGTGCCCCGGCAAGAAAAACACTCATTGATTTTGCTGCCAGGCTCAGCTCCTGTTCCTAAACATCTTGAGCAGGAAATTAGTTTTTGAAGAGAAATTTCTTTTTTCTTTCCTTTTAAAGTATCTTCCAAAGAAATGGCTAAATCTATTCTAATGTCGCTTCCTCTTTTTAAGTCTTTTCTTTTTTGAGGAGAACCAAAGTCAAAAATTTCTTCCATTATCTCTCCTAAATCACCAAAAGCAAATTCAAAATCTGTTCCTGGTCTCTGCCAGGCCCAACTAAATTCAAAAGGGGACTCAAATCCTCCTGGAGTTCCCTCAAAAACCCGGCCAAATCTGTCATATTGGGCTCTTTTGTCGTTATCTGAAAGAATCTTATAAGCCTCGTTTATCTCTTTAAAGCGTGTCCCGTCTCCTGTTCCTTTATCGGGATGAAATTGATGGGCTAACTTATAATAAGCCTTTTTTATTTCTTCGGCAGAGGCATTTTTAGAAACGCCTAAAATTTTATAGTAATCCTTCATGGTTTTCAAGTTTCAGTTTAAGTTTTCTCTTTATAGTCCCCTTCTTCAGCTTCGGGTGGATTTTCTTCTGATTTTTGTTCTTTGGCTTGACGATACAATTCAGCTCCAATCTTTTGAAGAGCGTTTGAAAGTTCCTGAGTTTTATTTTTTATATCCTCAATGTTATCACTATCTTTAACTTTTTTCAATTCCTCGACCTTCTCTTCAATTTCCTTTTTAGTTTCAGCTGATACTTTTTCTCCAGATTCCTTCAAGGTTTTTTCGGTCATATAAATTAAATTATCAGCCGTGTTTTTAGCTTCAGCTAACCCCTGTTTCTCTTTGTCCTTGGTCGCGTGAAGTTCAGCTTCTTTTTTCATCTTTTCTATTTCTTCTTTGGAAAGACCTATCGAACCTTCAATTCTAATAGACCGGGTCTTGCTGGTAGCTTTATCTTTGGCAGTGGCTGTTAAAATTCCATTGGCATCAATGTCAAAGGTAACCTCAATCTGGGGAAGACCTCGAGGTGCAGGCGGAATACCATCTAAAATAAATTTTCCCAGAGAGCGGTTATCTGCTGACATGGATCTTTCACCCTGTAAAACATTAATTTCAACTGAGGTCTGGCTATCAGCAGCTGTCGAGAAAATCTGGGTTTTGGCAGTGGGAATAGTGGTGTTCTTTTGAATCATTATTGTGTTAATGCCTCCCAGGGTTTCTATTCCCAGAGAAAGGGGCAAGACATCTAAGAGTAAGACACTCTTGATATCGCCTTCTGGTGCTCGTTTTTCTTCTTTGGCTTTTAAAATCTCAGCCTGGATGGCAGCTCCCATAGCTACCACCTCTTCCGGACTAATTGATTTGTTAGGTTCTTTGCCAAAAAACTTCTTAACTTCTTCTCTGACAGCTGGAATTAAAGTCGTGCCACCAACTAAAATCACCTCATCTATAGCCCCTTTAGACAATTTTGCCTCTTTCAGGGTTTTTTCTACTCTCTCAATAGACCTTTCAATTAAATCCTGGGTTAGATTTTCAAATTGAGCTCGATTTATTTTGTAATAAAGGTGTTTAGGCCCTGCACTATCTGCCGAAACAAAAGGCAGATTAATTTCGGTTTCCAGGGCGCTGGATAACTCAATTTTGGCTTTTTCAGCAGCTTCTTTTACTCTTTGTAAAGCTAAAGGGTCTTTTGACAAATCAATGCCCTGGTCTTTTTTAAACTGCTCAATTATCCAATTAATCATTCTCTGGTCAAAATCCTCTCCTCCCAAATGAGGTTCTCCACCAGTAGCTAAAACCTCGACCGTGTCTGGAGCTACATTTAAGACGGTAATATCAAAAGTACCTCCACCAAAATCATAAACCACTACTTTTTCTGCTTTTTTCTTTCCCAAGCCATAAGATAGGGCAGCGGCTGTGGGTTCATTAATGATTCTCAAGACCTTAAAACCTGCAACTTCGCCGGCTGTTCGGGTGGCTTTTCTCTGAGAATCATCGAAATTAGCAGGACAGGTAATTACAACGTCGGTGACTTCTTCACCTAATTTATCTTTGGCATCTAATTTTATCTTTTGCAAAACCATAGAGGAAATCTCAATGGGAGTGTACCACTTATCACCCATCTTAATTTCTACTCCCCCATCTTTTCTTTTTCTTGTCTCATAGGGTAATCTTTTTAACTCGGTTTTAACTTCCGGGTCATCAAAACGTCTTCCAATAAATCTTTTAACTGCAAAAACTGTATTTTTAGGATTAGTAACTACTTGTCTTTTAGCTACCACTCCCACCAACCTCTCTCCACTTTTTGTCAGAGCAACAACCGAGGGTATCAATACTGAACCCTCTCTGCTTTCTAAACATTTTGGCTCACCTGCTAAAATGGTAGCCATCTTTGAGATAGATGTACCTAAATCAATACCTAAAATTTTGCTCATTTTCTTTAGGCCTCTTTAGTGCCTTTAACTTTTATTTTAATTGATTTTTTCTTTTCTTTTTTGGGTCCGACTTTGGGAATAACCACTTTTAAAATGCCATCTTTATAGGAAGCTTGAGCTTTTTCTCCTTTCACCTCAACCGGTAAGGGAATAGCTCTCCTGTAATATCCCCTACTCAATTCTTTTCTATAATATCCTTTTCTTTTTTCCTCTGTTTTCTTTTCTGTTTTAGCTTCTACCCGCAAAATATTTTCTTTAACTTCCACATCAATATTTTTGGGGTCTGCGCCTGGTAATTCTACTTCAGCTATTACTTCTTTTTCGGTTTCTGAAATATCCATTCTGGGAGTTCTAACCATGGGAACTCGAGGAAGTCTGAATTCTGGCCCTTCCCAAACATCTGGTCCTTCTTCGAACCATCTGTCAATGTCCCAAAATGGTCTCCAAGGTATAATAGGCATAGTATTTTTGCGTTTAAGTTTCAATTGGTGACCGACCTTTTTGATATTTTAACCCCAGCACCAGAAAAAAGTTCGGTGTGGGGTTTCGGGTCACTTCGTGATCCTCACTTTGGCGGGGCGTAAAAGCTGACCCTGAATTTTGTAACCTTTTTGAACTTCTTCAAGAATGATTCCAGGTTCCTTATCTTTTAACTCAATCTCTTCTATCACCTCGTGAAATTCTGGATTAAATTTTTGACCCAGAGATTCTATTGCTTCTACTCCCTGAGTTTTTAAAAACTCTTCAAATTGAGATTTAATCTGTAACAAGCCTTTAATGGTCTCATTATTTTTCAAATCAGAGGGTATCTTTTTTTCAGCTAATTCAAGATTATCTAAAATAGGTAAAATCTTCAAAAATAAGCCGGTACCTGCATATTTTATAATCTCTCCCATTCTTTTCAGCTCTTCTTTTTTATAGTTTAGAAAATCTGCTCGGGAGCGCTGCCAGCCAGCCAGATATTCTACTTTTAATTTTTCGCATTCTTGAAGTTTCTTTTTTAACTCTTCTAAACTTAATTCTTTTTTTTGTCCGCCGGCTGGCGGATTTTTCTTTTCTTCTTCCATCTTAGAAATTATCCAATATTTTTTTAAAAGAATTAATTAAGGCAATGTTTCTATCATAAGCCATTCTTTTGGGACCGAGAAGAGAAACAATACCCTTTCCTTTGCTGGGAAAATGGCACTCAGAAAGAATTATACTAAAATCTCTGGCTCTTGAAAAAGGATTTTCTTTACCAATATAAATTTTAATTCCAGAATTTATTTTTAAGCTTTGGGTAGCTTTTTCTAAGCTATCCAAGATTTCAACGAAATTGGGAATAAAACCCTTTTCTCTAAATTCTGGTTTAGCAAAGATTTCTTCCCATCCCTCTTTCCAGAATAAGTCTTTTTCAAGCAGATTTAAAATAGCAAAGCTTGAAGAGGTTTCAGCTAAAAATTTGGTCAAACGGGCAACAAATCTCAAAACATCTTTACTCTCTTCTCTTAAAAGTTCTTGGATTTTCAAAATATTTCCCAGGTCAAAGGGTATGCTTTCCAATAAATCATCGACAAAAAATCGGTAACCTTTATCAGTGGGAATTCTGCCTGCCGAAGTATGGGGTTGATAAAGAAAACCTTTATCGGTTAATCTTTGCATTTCAATTCTAAGGGTAGCCGGAGAAAGGTCAAATTGATATTCCTTTTCCAGTGTTTGAGAACTCACCGGCTTAGCTAAAGCTATATACTCTTTGACTATGCTATTTAATATTAAATTTTGTCTTTTGGTAGTTACCATTGTATTTTTATCTTAAAAAATTAGCAGTCGAAAGTCAAGAGTGATAAAGTGGCTCATATTCACCTTTTCTGGAATGTGTTAAAATATTCTAATGAAAAGGGGTGAAGTGCTTTTTTTATTAATCATTTTAACCATAGCCAGCTTTTTTCGGCTCTGGAAGCTCTCTATTATTCCTCCCGGACTTTATCCTGATGAAGCAATCAATGGGAATGAAGCAATAACTCTATCAGGCCGGGTATTTTATCCAGAAAATAATGGTCGGGAGGGTCTTTATATTAATCTCATTAGTCTGTCTTTCGCAATTTTCGGTCCTAGTATTTGGGCAATGAGATTCGTTTCAGCCATAATTGGGGTTCTCACCGTCCTTGGCTTATATCTTTTAACCAAGGAATTAATCAATCAATTAACGGATAACAAAAAACAGGAGACAAGAATTGCTCTACTTGCTAGTTTTTTCTTAGCTGTTTCTTTTTGGCATATAAACTTTTCTCGAATTGTCTTTCGGGCAATTTTACTTCCCTTTATTTTAGTTTTTGCTTTTTATTTTTTATTCCTTGGCTTTAGAACCAAAAAAACCCATCACCTCATTATTTCGGGAATATTTTTTGGCTTAGGTTTTTACACCTATATTTCTTATCGCTTTATCGTTCTATTACTCGCTTGTGTGCTAATTAGCTTTTGGTTTATTTATAAAAAACAAGGTCTTCAGAAAAAATTTCTATTTTCTATTTTCTATTTTCTATTTTCTATTTTCCTTATTGCTCTTCCTATTGGCATTCATTTTTTAAAAAATCCTGGAGATTTCTTGGGCAGGGCAACTCCAATCTCGATTTTTGCCACCGAAAATCCATTAGAAGAATTTGGGAAATCCTTGGTTTTGCATCTGGTAATGTTTAATTTTTATGGTGACCCCAATTGGCGCCATAATTTTTCTGGCTCCCCCCAATTATTCTGGCCCATTGGTATTTTCTTTTTAGTGGGAATTGGTTTGTCAATTAAAAAAATTGTTGAAGCATTAAGAAAAAAAGGTTGTTTACTATTCACTGTTTACTGTTTCCTGTTATCTTTGTTTTTCATCATGCTTTTGCCAGGTGTTTTAACCTACGAAGGTATTCCTCATGCCTTAAGAACTATTGGCGTCATTCCTTCGGTTTATATTTTTGCAGCTCTCGGTGGTATTTATTCATATAATTGGTTAAATAACAAAATTAAGAATAAAAATCTGTTCTTTGTTTTCTGTTCTCTATTCTTTGTTCTCTTAACTTTCACTCAGTTTTATAAATATTTCTTTTGCTGGGGTCAACATCCAGAAGTGGCAAATGCCTTTTCAAAAGACTATGTGGATTTCGGAAATTATTTAAATTCTTTGCCCCAAGATATCCAAAAATATATTATTGTTAATCGCTCTGGTGTTCCTGTTCCCTGGCCAGACGGTCTTCCCATGCCCGCTCAAACTCCAATGTTTATGGAAAGAACAAAATTTGGCAAAACTAATTCTATCTATCTGTTGCCAGATAGATTAAATGAAATTAAAATAGATGAAAGAAAAACAATCATTTTACCAATGGCTTTTGATGAAGGTCTGCTCTGGGAACTAAAAACAAGGTTTCCTCAAGGAGAAGTTCGAAATGAAAATGGGGTTTGGGTCTACAAAATAAATTTATAATTTATCCCTAAACTATGTCTAATCGCTTAACCAGTATTGCAGCTACCTGTCTTTTGACGTTTGTTTTTTTCATAGCTGTTTTAAGCATGAAAGATGATTCAGCCACCATGGATGAGGTGGCTCACTTACCGGCAGGTTATTCTTATTTGACCCAGAAAGATATGAGATTAAATCCCGAACATCCGCCCCTAATAAAAGACCTAGCAGCTTTTCCTCTTCTTTTTATTAAAAACATAAATTTTCCCTCAGAAATTAGAGCCTGGAAAGAAGATATTAATGGTCAATGGACTTTTGGTTTTGATTTCCTTTATCGTAGTGGTAATCCCGCAGACAAAATGATTTTTTGGGGAAGAATACCAATGATTCTTGTTTTAATTTTAATTGGTTTTTATGTTTTTTACTGGGCAAAGGAGCTTTTTGGAAATAAGGCTGCTCTTTTAGCCCTCTTTCTTTTTTCTTTTTCCCCAACCTTCTTAGCTCACGGAAGATTGATTACTACCGATGTTGGAGCTGCAGCCGGAAGTTTTATTGCAACCTATTATTTTCTTAAAGCTTTAAAATTCCCTAATAATAAAAGAAATGTTCTCTTAGCTGGTTTAACTTTTGGCCTGGCTCAACTTTGTAAATTTTCGGTAATACTTTTAGTGCCTTTTTTTGCTATTCTTGCCCTAACTTTTTGGTTAGTACAATTGGGCAATTGGAAAAACGTCCTAAAAATATTCATTGTGGTAATGGTAATTGGTTTTCTATTGATAGGACCTTTTTATCAATATCATGTTTTAAACTATCCTTCCGAAAGACAAGCCAGGGATACTGAATTTTTGCTATCTTCTCATCCCATTCGTTTTTTGGGACCTCTTTTGGCCAAGATTGCCAGGATTCCCATCCTCAGGTCTTATGGCCAATATCTTTTGGGTCTCTCTCTGGTTTTTCAAAGGGGTATTGGCGGCCATACAACCTATTTTCTGGGTGAAATTTCAGCTGCAGGTTGGAAAAATTATTTTCCAGTAGTTTATTCAATAAAGGTGCCATTGGCTTTTCATTTATTAACCATTATTTCCTTGCTTTATGCAGCTTTTCTGGTAAAGAAACCTTTCTGGAAAAATACTTTTCAGAGAACTAAAGATTGGATGAGGTTACACTTTCCCGAATTTGCAATGATTATTTTTATTCTTATTTACTGGGCCTTTTCTCTCGTTGCTAATCTCAATATTGGAGTTCGTCATCTCTTGCCTGCTTTCCCTTTCACAATTTTATTGGTAAGTGGAACCATTGTCGATATACTAGAGAAAGAGTCTTTTTTAAAGCTAAAATACCTCCTTTTAATGGTTTTGCTTTTATGGCAAGCTCTTTCTGTCCTTTCTATTTATCCTCATTTTTTGGCTTATTTTAATGAATTAGCTGGTGGCCCAGACAAGGGTTTTATTTTCACGGTAGATTCTAATTTAGACTGGGGACAGGATTTAAAAAGGTTGGAAAAATGGGTTATTGAACAAAAAATCGACAAAATTTATGTCGATTATTTCGGTGGAGGAGATGCTCAATACTACTTAAAAGAAAGATTCGTTTCCTGGGAGGGAGGTAGACCAAAGGAAGAATTTCCCCGGGGAAATTATTTAGCGGTTTCGTCTACTTTTTTACAGGGAGGTCGGGGAAGCCCGGTTATTGGATTTGATCAACCTCATGGCTATTATCGCTGGTTAGATAATAATGCTCTCATTACAAAAATTGGCTACTCAATTTTTATTTATTATATTTTCCCTGATCCCTGCCTTAGAATTTTGCCCTAAGGGGTTTTGTTTTTTATTTATATTTATAGGGAGCGAAATTTCCAAACCTTAATTCAATATAATCGAGATTATCTCTATTTTCAGGAGGAATTTCTTCTGCCAAAACTGTACTCAATTTCGTAATTTGCCACCCGATGTCTCCCTGAGGATTTAAAAAAATTTCCCAACCCTCTGCGGTTTTAATGTTCAACCTTTCTTCGGAAACCAAGGAAATCTCTTGAAGCAAAAGATTAAAGTCGGTTTTTAATTTTCGTTCAACTTCTAAAATTTTAGATAAAAAATCTTTCTCAATTACTTTTGTCCCCAAAATAAAGGGAGGCAATTTTTGTCTATCCATAATTTTAATTAATTCCGGATTAGAAGAATTTTCCTCGAAAATCACCCCATCAATGTCGAGTAAAAAACAATGTTCTTCCTGGCACCAATTAGCTACTCCGGCTCTTTCTCTGACCAAAATAATAATGGTATCGGGAATTTCTCGACGAATTTGAATTTCGGCTGTCTGGGGAAAATTATCTAAAATATCTTTTCTTATTTCCTCCAGATTGAATAAAAAAATGCTTTTTGTTTTCCAGAACAAAATTTTATTTTCCAATTTTTTTTCTATTAATAGTCTAAATTCCTCTTCCGAAACTTTTTGTTCACCGGTAATAATAATTTTCTTGACCTGGTAGGTATCGGAAAAAAATAAGAAATAAGACAAAAAAACGAGCAAGCATAAAAATAAGACTCCTAACCAAAAGAATCGATTTTTTAAAACAGATTTCTTTTTTTTAATCCGATAGGGCTTCTTCTTATATTTTCTCATTGCACAAATAAATTGATTTTCCCAAAAGATCCTAGTTATAATCCCCTTTTAATTTTTCTTAATTTTTCAAAAATAAAAGTTAACCAATATCTTTTAGAAAGAGGTAAATCCTGAGTTTCAACATATTCTTTTTTATGTCCCCCAAAGCCCATTTTAAACAAAGTTAACCCGGCCCAGGGATGAGATTTATCTTCTTTAGAGACAATGCCCCAGAAGTTAAAAAATTGATAGCCCTTTTGCTTAGCTTCTTTTATTGCTTCCCATTGTAAAAGATAGGAAACCGGAATTTTAGGATGTTTTAGAGAGGTGGCACCGTGATGATAAAAGGCAATATTTTGCCAAAAAATAAAAATACCAGAAGAAACAATTTCTCCCTTATATTTCCCAAGAAAAATCAAAATCTGATTATCGGGATTAAATGCTGAAAATTCGTTTTTAAGATAATCTAATGAAAAAGGTATGAAATGCTGACGCTCCACCGTATCCTGGTATAACTTATTGAAAGTTTCAACGTCTTTTATATCCCGGGTTTTAATTATTTGGATTTCTTTATTTTCAAGGGCTTTTCTTATTAAATATCTGGTGGTTTTTCGCATTCCCATTAAAAGATTTTCTTCAGATGGGCTTAGCTCTAACTCCCAGGTTATTTCGGGGTGCATATGAATTGGTGCCTTTCTAAAACCCAATTTTTTAAAAATTTCAATATTCTCTTGATTGCTCTCCCAAAGCGGACTAATTCTAATAAAATCTGCTCCCTCTTTCCTAGCTATTTTTCTTAACTTATTCATAAGCATGTTTAAAACCCGTCTCTTGTCTTCTGTTTCTTGGCTTTTTAAAACCGGTCCATGGGGCAAAAACAAAAAGGCTCCTCTCTTGGCTTGAACTTTTATAATTAAGGCTACTGAGAGCAATTTCTCATTTTCGAAGATGCCAAATCGCCAAATCTTATCCCCCATCGTTTTATTGAACTCTCCCCAGTTCCAGGATTGCAAAAAAGTTTTTTCTTTACATTCTAAAAGAAATTTTTCAAAAAAATTTTTATTGTTTAGTTCTTTAATTAACATTTTTTCTCGAGGAAATTTATTCGGGATTTTATCCCAACGGGTCTATTTTATTTGATTAAAGAAATCTACAATTTTTTGAGCTTCTTTCTTCGAAATATTAATATGAGTGGGCAAATTAATAATAGAGTGAGCTGTTTTTTCTGCTCGGCGACAGCTTTTGGACCTATATTCCATTTTATTCAGTTTGGTGTCTGGTGGAACTACCGGTTTTTTTCTCCAGCCGTCATTTAAAAAAATTTTTCTTTTTCTTGCCTCTGTTAAAATTTTATCTGTCTCCAGGTGAGTCAAAACAGGATAGCGCATAAAGATAGGTTCTATATTTTCTTCGTTTCCCCTAGCTAGGGGTAAAAAGAAATTAGAGTTCTCAAGCTGCTCTTGATAAAATTGAGCTATTCTTTTTCGATGTTTATTAAATTTTTCCAGTTTCTTAAATTGGTTGAAGGCCAGAATAGCTAAAGCATTGGGTAGGGTTCTAAAAAAGTGTTTTGAAAATTTTCCTTTCTTTTCTTGGTTACTGACTGCTTTTGAAAGAATTTTTGTTTGATGAAAAGCGCCCAAAAGAATCCTCCCAAGGGTTCCGTTTAAACCATAAGTAGGCATTATCAACAAATTAGTTAAGATGGGATGTATTAATTGCTGAAAAATCCAGAAATCGGAGGGATGGTCTAATTTTTTCCTAAAGGTCTTGATTTTTTCAGCTAATTTTTGGTTATTAGTCGCTGCCATGCCTCCGAACACAGAAGAAATTATTTTATCTCTACCAAAACTAAAAAAAGAGGCTGCTCCAAAAGTTCCGCAAAACTTTCCTTTGTATTTTGTCCCTAAAGAATGAGCGCAATCTTCAATTAAAAACAGTTGTCTTTTTTGGACAATTCTTAGGATCTCTTCCATTTGGGCCGGCCAACCAAAAGTATGTTGGACCATAATAGCTCTGGAACGAGGGGTAATTTTTCTTTCTAAGTCTTTGGGGTCAATGTTGAGGGTATCATCTATATCAACAAAAATTGGTTTAGCTTCTCTTTCTAAAATAGAGTTTACAGCCGAATTACAGGTAAAAGCCTGTAATAAAACTTCGTCTTTCTTTTTTATTTCCATTGCCTCCAAAATTGCCATCAGGGCTACTCGGCCACTATTAAAAGAAGAGGAGAAATTTAATCCTAAATATTTTTTAAATTCTTCTTCTAATTCCTGAATTTCTTTTCCCTGCTTCCATTTTTTAGGTTGAGAAATTAACTTCAAGGCCAAAAGAACATCGTCTTTTTCAGTGTTTGGTGAAAGGGCAGTAAAAATAGGTTTTGGGTATTGCAAAAATTTCATAAAACCATATAATATAATTCACAAAAAAGGAGAAAGCAGATGGAAGCTTTTATTGTTTATTCTCTCTCTACAGAGGGGAAATTAATAGAGGAGCAAAAAGAAAGAGTGAAAGGTGTAGTACTGGCAGAATCTATTACAGATGCCCTTGAAAAAACAGCCCGAGAGCTAAAAGGTCAAATAATCTCTGGCGTTTATGGAACTGATAATCTCCCCATAATTCAGGTTAATTCCTCAGGTCGCTTTCTCGGTAATCCTCGGACTACCTTATATTACATCGAAAAAGCAAAAATGCTAATTCGATAGCTCTTTAATAAATCAAATATCTTTCTAGACCCTTGAAAGGGTCTTTTTTTATTCTCGCAATAGGTTTATTAATTGATTGGGCACTCGGCCTTCTAATAAAATAATGTCACCTGGTTTTCCAAGGGTTCTTAGTTTTTCATAAATTAATTTTGGGTTTTCCATAAATAAAATACTTTCCTCTTCCATGCCTTTTTCTATTGCTGCTCTTTTTATCTCTCTGAACTTTTCCCTGGTAGTAATTATGGCGAAATCACAAACTTCACCTATTTTTTGGCCAATTTGCTTATGAGCTTCTCCGGAAGCTCCACCCAATTCAATTAAACAAGGCATTATGATGATTTTTTGACCTTCCCAGACTTTAAGATAGTCAAGGTGAGAAATTACACCATCGGGATTGGCAGAATAGATTGAATCAATGACATTTAAACCATCTTTTCTTTTTAAAAGCTTCATTGCCCCTTGTTCTGGCTTAATTTTTTGGCAAGCTTTAGAAATTTCTTCTAGGGTCAGGCCCAGTTCCTTTGCAACCGTGGTGGCAGCCAGTATGTTGGAAATATTTTGTTCACCCATTAAATTCATTCTAAAATCAGTCTGTTCTTCTTTAGTCACTACCCTAAAGGAAAGAGATTCTTTTTCGCTTTTGATATTATAAGCCCATATGTCAGATGGTATTTCGTAAATCAAAGATTGTAAACTATAAATTTTTTTAGGAAGTGTTGTTTTTCCCCAAAGTTTAAAGCAATGAGTGTTGTCACCATTAAAAATTGCCAAACCCCCATTGGTTAAGCTTTGAATCAATTCATATTTGGTTTGAATAATTTTTTCGAGAGAACCAAAAAGAGCCAGATGTTGTTCGTTAATTCCGGTTAAAACTCCAATTTTTGGTTGGGTAATATCACAGAGGAGCCTTATACCGCCTTTGTTATAAGCTCCCATCTCAACAATGAAAACTTCGTGTTCTTCCCGTAAGTCATTTAAAATGCATTGGGAAATTCCTGTTTCTGAATTTTGATGTTCTTTTGTTTTTAAGACCTTAAATCTTTCTTCCAAAATAGTGGCTAAAAATTCTTTGGTTGAGGTTTTGCCATAAGAACCGGTAATGCCAATAACCAAAAGGTTTTTAAGTTTTTTTCTCTTTAATTTTGCCCTTCGAATTAATTGTCTCCTCCAGAGCACTATTAAGGGTTGGAAAAACAGAACTATTCCCGAAACAAGGGCCGGAGTTAAAATATCAAATAACAAAATAGATTGTAAAAATAAATCTCCTCCAAAAATTAAAAAGATGAATAGGGTCTGGAAAACAAGGATTATTGTAATTAAAAGATAAGTCTTGATGGTAAAAACTGGCTTTTGTAATTTTTTTTGAAAAAAGTCACTAAAAGCTTTCCCAGATTCCAAAAGATAGACCGCTAATAAAATATAAATCATTACAGGAGCAGGTCTGATGATTAAAAGAGTAAAAAATAAAAATAATTTTAAAAAAGAAAGTTTATTGAATAAAACTCTTTTTCCCTTCTCAGTTCTAAAGTGGTCTATGAAACGACCGATGTGATATTCTTTCAGTTGCCAAAGATAGAGCCAAAAAAGAAATGCCTTTATCTGTCGAATAAACCAGAAGATGCTTAAAAGATAATAGGTCATGTTTTATTTTTTAGGAAATTGGAAATAATTTTGGATAATTTTTCCGGGGCCTCAAGATGGGGGCTGTGACCAGTTTTTGGTAAAATTTCTAATTGGGAGTTGGGAAGACTTTCATTAAACAGATAAGCGTATTCTAAGGGCACCATTTTATCTCTCTCCCCCCAAATTAACAGGGTTTTGGTTTTAACTTCGGAGAGTTCGGGCTTCAAATCTTCGGCCAGAACTTTTTTAATTGTTTCTCGCATATTTCCGTTAGCTTTAACATAATCTCTATTTCGTAAAAAGAGATAAAACATATTTTGAAATGCTGCTTTCAGTCTCCTCAGGGGTTTTGGGGAAAATAAAATATTCCCCAATCTAGCTGTTAAAAAAAACATTTTTGTTTTAAATCCGGGTTGAGGTTTAATTCCTGCTGAATCGCACAAAATCAGGTTTTTAATTTTTTCTGGATGTTCTTTAGCAAGTCTTATGGCAATTCTTCCTCCGAAAGAATGACCCAAGAGATAAAAATGAGGAATTTTCAATTTTTCGGTTAAACTTAAAACAAAATCCTTATAATCTTGAACCCCCCAGGGCTTGCCCGGGGTAACGCTCTTTCCAAAGCCAGGCAAATCAGGCACAATGACTTTTAAACCCTGACCAGCTAAAATCCTCTGAACTTCTTTCCAGGAATCAGAAGAACTTCCCCAACCATGTAAAATCAAAAGGGGTTCTCCCTCTCCCAAAATCTTTAAATTTACCTTGAGGTTATGAATTAAAATTTGCTCCTCGTTCATTTTCCAATCTTTTTAAATCTTAGATGTTTCTGGAGAATTCCTGGCACCAAAACTCTTCCATCTTTTTGCTGATAATTTTCGAGAATAGCCATAATGGTTCTTCCCGTGGCAATAGCCGTTCCATTTAAAGTGTGGATAAAGTTTAGTTTACCATCTTTGTCTCGATAACGAATATTCAATCTCCTGGCTTGAAAATCAGTACAATTTGAACAAGAGTGGGTCTCCCGATAACGACCCTGAGAAGGTATCCAGGCTTCAATGTCGTATTTGCTGGCTGCCGGGTCCCCCAAATCGCCAGTACATATTTGCACAACCTGATAGGGAATTTTAAGGGCTTTCATTAATTTTTCCTCTATTGATAAAAGAAGTTTATGTTCTTGGCTGGATTTTTCTGGATGACAAAAAATAAACATTTCTAGTTTGTCGAATTGATGAACCCGAAAAATTCCCTTGGTATCTTTTCCATAAGAGCCCGCTTCTCGCCTAAAACAACTAGAAAATCCCACGTATCTTTTTGGTAAGTCTTTTTCTTCAAAAATTTCGTTAGCGTGCATGGGTCCCATAATTTGTTCTGATGTTCCAATTAAAAAGAGATTATCTTTTTCAATGAAATACATTTCTTCTCGGCCCCTTTCTACATAACCCATTCCTTCCATCATTTCGGGTTTTATCATGACCGGAGGAATAATCGGAATGAAGCCCTCTTTAAGTAAGGATTCTAAACCAAAATTTATTAAAGCAACTTCAAGTAAGGCAGCCTCGTTTTTCAAAAAACCAAAGCGTGCTCCCGAAACCCTGGCTGCTCTTTTTGTATCAATCAAATCAAGTTTTTCACCGATAGAAAGGTGGTCTTTGGGTTTGAAATTAAATTTAGTTAACTCCCCTGCTTTTTTTATAACCACATTATCTGATTCATCTTTTCCCACAGGAACTCCATCTATTGGTAGGTTGGGAATTTGCAACATTAAGCGATTGAATTTTTTGTTAGCATCTTTCAAAATCCCTTCCATTCTGTCTTGCTTTTTGTCCAGTTCCCTCATTCGAAGAATTATTTTTTGCTTTTCTTGTTTCTTCTTCGTTTGAGAAATTTTCCTCGAGGCCTCGTTTTTTTGAGCCCGAATGTCTTCTATTGCCTGGATTATTTCTCTTCGCTTTTTATCTACTTTTAAAAGAAGGCTTATATCAACCTTAACATGCTTTTTCTGACAGCCCTCTTTTACCTTGTCTGGATTTTGACGAATAAATTTTATGTCTAACATAGTCTCTTTAATTATATTTTAAAAATAAAAAACTCGACCTTCAAATCGCAAGGACGAGTTAGCTTGCGGTGAGCTTGCCGAACCGTGTTGCCACCTTGCTTTACAATTGTGTCACCACAACTGCCTTGGCATCCCAATCTTGGGATTGCGACGCTATAACGGGCGAACCCGGATCAGGTTAATCATGGTCTCTTAAATCCATGTTTTCCCTGTCGGCTTGGCCCGCGACAAAGTTTTATGGGCCGAGGGAAGAGGAAGGACTTCCATCATCGCCTTTAATTTGATATCTACTAATTAAAATTGTACCAATTCAAGCTAAAATGTCAAGGAATCTAAAAACCCAGTTCTTCGCTTATTTTTTGCATTGCCTTTAAACAAATTTCAACAAATTCTTCTAAGGTTAAACCAATATCAGAACATTTTTGAATAATTTCTCGATTGGCTCCTCTGGCAAAAGCCTTTTCTTTAAAACGATTTAAAACGTTTTCTTCTGTCAAATCGTTGATTTTTTTAGTTGGTAAAACTAAGGTGGCAGCTACAATTAAACCTGTTAAGGGATCTAGAGCATAGAGAGCTTTAGCCATTAAGCTCTGAGGAGAAATTCCATGGATTTCATTGTGGGTTTTTACTGCTTCTATAATCTCTTTTTCTAAACCAAGTTCTTCCAGGGTTTTAGCCCCTAAAATCGAGTGGAGAGATGGTTTATCTTTGGTTTGCTCATAATCAATATCGTGCAAAAGTCCTGCCAAGCCCCATTTTTCTTCGTTCTCATTAAAATGCAGAGCTAAAGCCCTCATACAGGCTTCAACTGCCAGGCAATGTTTAACAAGATTTTGATTTTTTATTTTCTCTTTAACTAATTTTAAGGCTTCTTTTCGATTCATTTTTTAGGTCTCATTGTGGGAAATAAAATTACTTCCCTTAAGCTGTCAGAGTCAGTAAGCATCACCACCAATCTGTCTATTCCCATACCAAAACCTGCAGCAGGTGGCATTCCGTATTCCAGAGCTTCCAGGTAATCTTCATCTAATCTTTGAGCCTCCCTAAGGCCTGATTTGAATAATTTTTCCTGTTCTTTAAATCGTTTTCTCTGCTCAAGGGGGTCATTTAATTCAGAGAAAGCATTAATAAACTCTATTCCTCCCACTACCAACTGGAAGGTGGATAATTTTTTGGGGTCTTTTTCAAGGGCTTTAGCTAAGGGTTGAAATCCCAGAGGGTGATGAATTATAAAAGTTGGTTGTGTAATTTTTGGTCGGCAAAATTTTTTGTAAATTTCGTCAGCAATTTCTGCCTTGGGCCTTTCCTTTTCTATTGATATTCCAAGATTTTTCGCTTTTTTAGCTAAAGCATTCCTGTCTATTTCTTCTATATTTATTTTGGTATATTTTTTTAACATCTGAGAAAAATCAATTCTGGGCCAGGGAGACTTAAAATTGATTTTTTTTCCTTGATATTTTATATGAAGGGTGCCGAGAACATTTTTCAAAACATGGTTAAAGAGCCTCTCGGTTAAACGCATCATATCTTTATAATCTGCAAAAGCCCAATAAAACTCGAGCATTGTAAAATCAGGATTATGGAATTTATCTATCCCCTCGTTTCGAAAACATTTCCCTATTTCGTACACTTTTTCAAATCCTCCGACTAAAAGCCTTTTTAAATAAAGCTCAGGAGAGATTCTCAAATACAGGTCTATATTAAGAGCATTAAGATGGGTTTTAAAGGGCCTGGCCCTGGCTCCCCCATAAATTGGTTGTAAAATCGGAGTCTCCACCTCTACAAATCCTTCTTTTTCTAAAAAGCTTCTGAGTTCTTTAGTAATTTTTGAACGGAGAACAAACTTTTTCTTCACCTCGGGACTAAAAATCAGGTCAAGGTATCTTTTTCTATATCTCTCTTCTACGTCTTTTAAGCCGTGCCATTTTTCAGGTAGAGGTCTAAGACTTTTAGTTAACAGTTTAAAATCTGAAGCATCTATTGTTTTCTCTCCTTTTTTTGTTTTAAATAAAATGCCCTTGATTTCAATAAAATCTCCGACATCAAAATTTTCTAGAAAAAATTGGTAGCCCCGCTCCCCTAGCCTATTTTTTCTAAGAAAGGCTTGGATTTTGCCGGTTCCGTCTTCAATGTTTAAAAAAGTGGCTCCTCCATGAACTCTTTGAGATTTAATTCGTCCCACTAAAACCACCTCTCTTTTTTTTCGGGAAAGAGTGGTAAAATCTTCCAGAGCCTCAGAAATCTTGTGGGTTCTTTTTGTTTGGGTGGGAAAAGCCAAAAGACCGGCTTTGGCAATAGCTTTAAGCTTTTTCAATCTTGTTTTTCTTAAATCGTCAATTGTAGCCATAAACTATTTTTCTATTTTAACCAAAAATTAGAAATACTACAAGATTTAGAGTAAATAAAAACACCTCTAAGAAAGTGTTTAAAAAAAATGGAGAAAACCTACAGAGTTTCGCCAAATCATTTTTAGCGAAAACTACTATCATCGGTTTCTCCTTTTTGAATTGTATCTATTTTTGAAGAAGCTCATCAATCTGTCTCAGGCATTCCTCTCTGGGAAGCACTGTGAGGTAGGCATAGGGACCTCTGGAATTAAATACCCAATCAGGGGGCATTCCTATCGAGACAGCAAGTCTAGCAGTTTCAAGAAGCTCTCGATATCTTTGAACCATTTTCAAAACCGTATTTAGCATAACATTTTTATCGATTTCTTTCAAGGAATTTAACCAACGCTTCCAACATTAATGCTCATCTCGAGAAATACCATTGCAAAACCTGTTGCGCTACCGGTAAAGCAGCAACATGTTCTTCTTTTACCCTTTCAATCATTACTGTTAAAACAATTTCAGGGTCTTCGTAGGGAGCAAAAACCGTAACCCAGTTGTGATAGATATCGTTTCCCAATTCAGCTGTTCCGGTTTTGGCAGCAGAAGAAACAGGCAAAGAATTCAATAAAACAGCTGAAGCACGAGGACTCCCTACTCCGGTAACTGCCTGTCGCATGCCCTCTCTAACAATTTGAAGATATTCAGTTTCAATGAAGTTTTGGCGAATGATTTTTGTTTTAAATTCCTTGATTATATTTTTTTCGCTATCAACAATCTCTTTTACCACCTGAGGTTGGAAAAGAGTACCACCGTTGGCTATGGCGGCAAAACCATTCGCTACCTCCAGAGGTGTAATTAAAAGGTAACCCTGACCAATAGAAAAATTGTAAGTATCACCATCCCACCAGCCCTCGTGCCAGGTTTTTTGTTTCCATTCTTTATCGGGAAGGAAACCTGAAGCTTCCCCTGGTAAATCAATATAGGTTTTATCTCCCCAACCAAAAAGTTCGAGATATTCTTTAATTTTGGTAGGTCCTAAACCCTCCTGCTCTTCGTATCCTCCTCCTACAGTATAAAAATAAACATTACAAGATTCGGCAATAGCTTTTTTCATGTCTGTCCAGCCATGTACTGTCCAGTCGTATTTTTTAGTTTCTTTTTCCGGGTCATAGAGATGAGGAATGGTTATTAATCCCTGGCAGTTTATCTTTTTGGTGGGACTTATAATTTTTTCTTCCAAAACAGCTGAGGCAATTAAGGGTTTAATGGTAGAACCCGTTAAGTAGCGTCCTGAGATAGCTCGATTGAAAAGGGGCTCAAGTTCCAGTGGGTCTTCTAAAAGTTTTTTAAGGGCCTCGGGATCTGCTCCTTTTTGAAATAAATTATTATCAAATGAAGGCAAGGAAACCAAAGCTAATACCCCTCCTGTTTTTGGGTCTAAAGCTATAGCTGTGGCTTTTTTGCTGCCTATTGTTTTGAGGGTTTTTTCTAACTCTTCTGTAATCTTTTTTTGCAAATCAGAATCTAAAAACAACACCAGATTCTTTCCGGGTTCGGGAAATTGAATAATTTTTTGCGATACTATATTTCCTAAAGCATCTCTTTCAATCTGAAGTTTACCTGGATTTTTGCGAAGAATTTCTTCATAAGATTTTTCCAGGCCCTCTCTTCCAACATAATCTGTAATAGAATAAATTTCTGAGCTTTCCTGAAATTCGGAAGCTGTAATTTTCCCGGTATAGCCAATCAAATGGGCATAAATTTCTCCGCTCTCATAATCTCTAATCAAGGTTCTATCAACCTCGAAACCTGGCAATTCTCTAATTTTTGTCTCCAGGATTAATAAGGTTTGATGAGAAAGGTTTTCAGCAATTAGAATTTTAGGTTCTCTGCTTTCTTCGATTTTAAGGTTCAGAGTGCTTAGGTCACTTTCTAGAATTTCGGCAACTTCCTTTAAAACTCTTAATCTTTCTTCTTCTTTTTCTGGAAGATAGTTTTTGTTACAAACCAAATCAAAACTTGGTCGATTAAAAACTAATTGATTAAGAGCAGAATCGTAAATTACTCCTCGAGAAGCTTTAATTTTATAAATTATAAATTGATTCCTTTCAGCTAGGGCAGTATACTTTTCATTTTCCATCACCTGAAGCTGAAAGGCTTTGGCAAAAAGAATGCCAATTAAGATTAGGGAAAAGACATAGCCCATTTGTAAAATATGCCTTGAAAGAGGAACTTCAAGTTTTCTTTCTGAAACCCCCAATTCCTCTGCCTTCTTTTTGGAGAGTTTATCTAAAAGAATTTCTTGGGGCTCGAGGTCGAAAGAGCGCTTAATTTTTCTTCTTTCAAATTCTTTTGAGAAAGGGAAATCGAACATATTTTCTTAAAACTAATTTCAAAAAGAAAGTAATGGAAAATAAAATCAAAATTCCCAAACCTAGGGGGTTTTCAGAAAAAATGTCCCAAAAAAATCCAGCGAAAATCGCTGAAAAGAGGGTTAGTTTCTCTTTGGGTTCTTCCAGAAGAGTGAGTAAAATCTGAAAAACCAAAATGAGATTCGGAAAAAACCTCAGGATTTTAAAATGAATTAAAAAGCTGGTTTGAATTAGAGCGATAAGATAAAAAAAGATAATCAAAAGAGAAATTTTTTTCATCAAAAAGAAGTAATGACGAATAAATATTCCAATTCTTGAATATCAAAAATGGTTTTTGCTTCTGCCGTCTGAAAGGGTTCGATATCTGACCTTATGACCTCGGTAATTTGTCCCACCAAAAGACCCTCGGGAAAGGTTTTACTTAGAGAGGTGGTGACAATAAGATTTCCCGATTCGATTTCTTTTTCTTTAGGAACCAACTCAAGAAAAAGTTTTAAGTTTCCCTTTCCTCTAATTACTCCTTCAAGGTCTTTATCTTGAATTTTAACATCTAAAGTATTTTCTTTCTTAGAAATCAGGGCTACCTCAGAAAAGTTCGAATAAACCTGAACGATTTTTCCAACCAAAACCTTTTGTTGAGTAATAACAGGGAGGTTTTCTGTCAGGCCATCTCTTGAACCCTTGTTAATTAAAACGGTATCCTGGGAAATATATTTACCGCTAGTTTTTGCAATTTCCAATTTAAATTCTTCTTTTAAGCCAATTTCAAAAGCTTCTCTCAGGACCTCGTTCTCTTTTTTTAGTTCAGCTATTTGGATATTCTCGCTTAATAATTCTTTAATTTTTAATTTAAGTCCTTCGTTTTCTTTTTGGAAATTTTGCATTTCCGAGATTATTTCAAAAAAAGCGGAAAGGCGCACTCCTCCTTCCCAGAGAATATTCTGAATTGGTGATGAAATTAAATAAAAAAAATTTTTAATTACTTGGTCTGCTGGTGTCCGATTCACCAAAACAAAAAAGGCGATAATCAAAAAGATGGTGATGCCAGTTTTTAATATCTGGATTTGTTTCATCAATTTATATTATATCGCACTTTTGAGGAGATATCGAATAAGATTTTAAAATAAAAAAGAGATTATAACCACTGTAAGAGAGCTACCTACTTTAGCGGGAAAAACCCACTATCATCGGCCTTGGGAGATTTCACTTCTGTGTTCGGAATGGGAACAGGTGGAGCACTCCCAGTATAGCTCCCCTACGATAGCTATAATCTCTAATTTTTTGGTTCGGGGGTTCGGAATGGAAACATGTGGAACACCTCCGATATCGTCGCCTTATACAGACCTCAAGCTTACAAAATGGACCTAAATGCGATTATTAATAGCTAGCCAAGAAAATTCGGTCACTTAGTAGCACTCGGCTTAAGCCATTACTGGCCTTACACCTGTGCCCTATCAAGGTCATAGTCTCTAACCAGCCTTGAAGAGTCCTAATCTTGGGGTCTGCTTCGTGCTTAGATGCTTTCAGCACTTATCAGTTCCCGACTTAGCTACCCAGCGATGCCCTTGGCAGGACAGCTGGTAGACCAGAGGTCAGTTCCTCGCGGTCCTCTCGTACTAGCGAGAACTCCCCTCAAGACTCTGACGCCTGCAGTAGAGAGGGACCGACCTGTCTCACGACGGTCTGAACCCAGCTCACGTACCACTTTAATTGGCGAACAGCCAAACCCTTGGGACCTTCTCCAGCCCCAGGATGTGATGAGCCGACATCGAGGTGCCGAACCGGGCCGTTGATGTGGACTCGCG
>LJNG01000006.1 GCA_001302985.1 Parcubacteria bacterium DG_74_3 | reverse complement strand
TCACTCTTCCGTGATATTTATAACCCCCCCTATCAAAAACCACTTTTGTGATTTTCTTTTTGTCTGCTTTTTCTGCAATAAGTCTTCCTACCTGATAGGCCAGGGCAACCTTACCAGACCTCTTATCTTCTTTATTGTCTTTCTCTAAAACTGTTTTTTTATCTTGGATTTTGGGTTTTTTAATTTCTAAATCTGAAGCAACCACTAAGGTGTAACCTTTTTTATCGTCAATCAGTTGAGCAGAAATGTGTTTATTGGAACGAAAAACACAAAGGCGAGGTTTTTCTTTGGTACCAAATATCTTTGCCCTTACTCTTTTTTGTCTTCGATATCTTTTTTCTTGTTTGGTTGAAGTCTTCATTGTTTAGAATGGAAATTTATCCTTAATAATTAGCCTGCGGTTACGGCCTTCTTACCTGCTTTTCTTCGAACTACTTCTCCAAAATATCTAATTCCTTTACCCTTATAAGGTTCCGGGGGTTTCACTTTTCTTATCTGAGCTGCTATTAGAGAAACTTTTCCTTTATCAATCCCCGAAACAGTAATAATATTTTTTTCAACTAAAAATTTTACATTCTCTGGAGCTTTTATCCGAACGGGATGAGTAAAACCAACCTCTAATATAAGATTGTCTCCCTCTGTCGAAGCTTTAAAACCTATTCCTTCTATTTCCAATTGCTTTTCAAAACCTTCGGTCACACCCTTAACCATGTTAAAAAGTAGAGACCTAAACAATCCCCAAAGAGCTTTACTTTTTTTTATTTTAGTTTTGGGCGAAAGAAAAATTTTATTTTCTTTTGCTTCAACCTTAATTTCGGGTCGAACTTTCTCTTGAAGTTCGCCCTTAGGCCCTCGAATAATTACTTTTTGGCCCTCTATTTTTACCTCAACATGTTCTGGAATTTGAATTGGTTTTTTACCTACACGAGACATAATAATTACCAAATTTCACAGATTACTTCTCCTCCTAATTTTTGTTTTCTAACTTCTTTATCGGTTTTAATGCCTTTTGAAGTAGAAATTATTAACATTCCATATCCCCCCCTAACTTTCTTTATACCTCGCCATGAACTATAAATTCTTTGGCCTGGTTTTGAAATTCTTTTCAGACCGGAAATAGCGGCTTTACCATCAACATATTTTAGAGTAATCTCAATGACTCTTTGAATCTTTCGTCCTTTTCTCTCAACCTTCTCAACGAAACCTTGTTTTTCTAAAATTTTAGCGATTTCATATTTTATTTGAGAAAAAGGAATAGAAATCGTGGATTTCGACACGGCCTGAGCATTTCTTATTTGATTGAGCAAATCGGCAATTGGGTCCATGTTTTTTACCAACTAGATTTTTTAACTCCGGGAATTAAGCCTTTATTAGCCATTTCTCTAAAACAAATTCGACAAAGCCCAAACTTTCGCAAATATCCCCTTGCCCTCCCACACCTAAAACAACGTCGAACAACTCGAGTTTTGAATTTGGGCTTCTTTTGAGATTTGGATATTTTTGCTTTAGTGGCCATTTTTTAAAATCTTTTAACTGGCTTTTATGGGAAATCCGAATACTTTGAGTAATTCTATCCCTTCTTCTCTATTTCGAGTCGTTGTTACTATAGTGATTTCTAATCCAAAGATATTTTTAGCTTTTTCAGGTTGTATCTCGGGAAAAGTAATGTGCTCTCGAATGGCAATAGTAAGGTTTCCACTTTTATCTACTGATTTTTGAGGTATTCCCTGAAAGTCTCGGGATCTAGGGAGGGTAACGTGAATTAACCTTTCTAAAAAATCGTACATTTTTTTACCTCTCAGAATAACGCAAGCTCCCAGGGGCATTCCCTTTCTTGTTTTAAAAGCAGAAATAGCTTTTTTAGCTCGGGTTAAAATAGGAAATTGTCCGGTGATTAAGCTAAAACTTTGTAAAATGTATTCGTAAATTTTTTTCTGCTCTTCTGATGTTTTGCCAGCCACCAATCTTCCAAAACCGGTATTTATCACAACCTTTTCAATGTTGGGAACTGCCATGCTGCTAGAATAGCCAAATTTTTCTTTCATAGCAGGAATTACCTCTTTTTTATATTTTTCCTGTAGGCTCATCATATAGTTTTACCACATTTTTTACAAAACCTATATTTTGTCTCACCCGCTATTTTATAACCAACTCTTGTTGTTTCTTTGCATTTCGGGCAAATAATTTTTGCATTGGAAACATCGATGGGAGCGGGTATTTCTACAACCTCACCCTTTTCCCCGGTTTTCCTGGCTCTCTGGTGTTTTTTTCTCAGATTTATTCCCTCAACTACAATCCGCCTCTCTGCTGGAAAAGCTTTTAAAACCTTACCCTTTCTACCTCGATATTTTCCTGAAATTATGGCGACTTGGTCATCTTTTTTTATTCTCATACCGTTTCTTCTGCCATGGCGGCAACTTTATCAAAACCCTTTTCTTTTATCTCCCTTGCAACGGGACCCGAAACCCTTCCTCCTTTGGGCTCTTTTGTTTTCCCCTCTAGAATCACACAGGCATTATCATCAAATCTAATATAAGAACCATCTGGTCTTCTAAAATTCTGTTTCTGTCTAATAATAACAGCTCTTACTACTTCATGTTTTTTAACCTGTCTCCGGGGTTCGGCATCTTTTATCGTTACCACAATTACTTCTCCAATTTGGGCATATCTTTTGCGAGTACTACCCAAAACACGGATGCATTGAGCAACCTTAGCTCCGGTATTATCAGCAACTTTTAACATTGTTCGAGGTTGTATCATAATTCAGTGAACAGAAAACAGTAAACAGAGAACAATAATTTTTCAAGCTTTTTATGAAGATGATTTTGCCGTTTGTTCTTTGTTCTTTGTTTTCTGAATCTTTTGAATTGCTCGCCATCTTTTTTCTTTGCTGATTGGTCGGCATTCCTCGATAATCACCCTATCTCCAACCTTATATTCTCCTTTCTCGTCATGGGCTTTGTATTTTTTTTGGGTTTTATATCTTTTTTTATATTTGGGGTGTTCTTTAACGCTTTCTACCTTAACCACAATTGTCTTTTGCATTTTATTTGAAACAACTACTCCTTTTAATTTTTTTTTGGGCATATTATTTAATCTTACTTACTTTCTTTTATAATAGTGAGAATTCTCGCAATATCTTTTTTCAGATGACGAATCTCTCTTACGTTTTTTACCTGCCCCGAAGCTAAATCAAAGCGCAAATTTCTTAATTTTTCTCGTTTCTGCAACAAGAATTTTTCTAATTGTCCCTTTGTTTTTTTTCTTAGTTCAACTGTTTTCATATCAAATTTTTAACTTATTTTTGGACAAATTTTGTCTTAATCGGTAATTTATCAGCTGCTTTTTTGAAGGCTTCTCTGGCTACTTCCTCTTTAACTCCTTCTAATTCGAAAATGATGCGACCGGGTCTAATGGGATAAGCGTAGTGATCAACCTTTCCCTTTCCTCCTCCCATTGGAACTTCGGTTCCCTTCCTAGTAATTGGTTTATCTGGAAAGATTCTAATCCAGAGTTTTCCTCCTTTTTTTAAATATCGTAAAATGGCGCGCCTGGCAGCTTCTATCTGACGAGAACTAATCCAACGCGTACCCATACTTTTTAAGCCAAAAGAGCCGAAATCCAATGTGGTTCCTCTCATTGCCCGACCCTTTGACCTTCCCTTGTGCCATTTTCTATGTTTTACTTTTCTGGGCATTAAGATTGCCATGTCTTTTTCTTTGCAAAGTTTAAACTATTAAAGATTTAATGTTTAGATTCATGATTAATCAAATTTTTCGCCTTTATATATCCAGACTTTAATCCCAATTACTCCATATGTACAATTAGCTTCGGCCTGAGCAAAATCAATATCAGCTCTCAGACTCTGGCGGGGTAGTTTTCCTCGTTGTAACCACTCCCTTCGGGCAATTTCTATACCATTTAATCTGCCCGAAATCTGAATTCGGCTAACCTTTTACTNCCTTAGAATACATAACCTTATCCAGAGTTTGTTTTAAAACCCTTCGGTAACGAATTCTTTTTTCGATTTGCTGGGCTATCCATTGGGCAGTGAGGACAGCGGAAGACCAGGGGTCTTTAATTTCTTGAATCTCTAATTTTAATTCTTTTCTTTCTTTACCTTTAAAAATTATTTTTTCTAATTCCTTTTTCAAATCTTCAATTCCCTTTCCTCCGCGACCAATTATAAACCCGGGTCTCAAAGTAGAGATAATCACGTTGGTTTTTCCTGGAAAACGCTCGATTTCAATTCTCCCTATTCCGACTTTCTCCAGTTTTTTCTTTAAAAAATTTCTAATTTTAAAATCTTCCTCTAAGTATTGAGGAGTTTTCTTTTTATAAAACCCTCGAGAATCCCAGTCAGTGATTTTTTTTATTCTAAATATTTTTTGATGTACTTTGTGAGCCATGGTTTTATCCAAATGCTTTTCTTCTAAAAATTCTTTTTATTCCTTTTTCAATTTTTGGCTTTTTACCTATTAATTCTGGTTTAAATTTAGGTTTCTCTATCTTAGCTTCCTTTTCTTTAATTTCTTTTTCCGCCTCCCCGACTTTTTTCTTCTCAATTCTTTGTTCTTTTATTTTTTTTGGTTTTTTGGAAAGCTCATCTAAAATTATTGTAACATGAGAAGTTCTTTTCTGAATCTCAAAAGCCTGTCCCCGAGCTCGAGCACGCCATCTTTTCAATGTTGGTCCCTCATCAACTAAAATTTTTGATATATAGAGATTCGGTTCTTCTAATTGAAAATTATGGGTAGCGGAAGCTATGGCTGATTTTAAAAGCTTCAACAGGGGTTTAGTCGCTTTCTTGCGAGTAAAACTCAAAATGGTTTGAGCTTTCTCAACTGGTTTGCCTCGAATTAAGTCTGCAGCTAATCTTACTTTACGAGGAGCAATCCTTAAATAGCGAAGTTTGACTTTAACCGGCATATTATTCAGTGGCTTTCTTTAATTTTTCGGTCTCTTTTTCTGAGGTCTTAGCCTCAATCTCTCTTTGCATTCTTCCTCCGTGTCTGGCAAACTTTGTGGTCGGAGAAAATTCACCAAGCTTATGACCAACCATGTCTTCGGTCGCTTTGACCGGGATAAATTCTTTTCCATTATACACTCCAAAAGTAAAACCAACCATTTCCGGAGTAATGGTACAAGCTCGAGACCAGGTTTTTATCATCTCACCCGTTCCAGGTTTCTTTCCTTTAATTTGCTTTAATACATTTTCGTCCACATGAGGACCTTTTTTTAAACTTCTTGCCATGGTTTAAAATAATCTTATTTCTTTTTCTTTTTTCTTCTTTGAATTATATATTTATCGGTCCATTTCCTTCTTCTAGTTTTAACTCCCGAGGCGTGCTTTCCCCAAGGAGTCTTTGGGTATTTTAATCCAATTGGGGCTTTCCCCCCACCTCCTCCTCCATGAGGATGATCGGGTGGGCTCATTGCAGAACCTCGAACAGTTGGTCGCCAACCCCTAAGTCGACGAATCCCTGCTTTTCCAATCTTCTCAAAACGATGTCGGGGATGAGAAATCTGGCCAATTGAAGCAAAAGAATCTAGAGGAATTTTTCTAATTTCTCCCGAGGGCATTTCTAAATGACAGTATTTGCCTTCTTTTGCCAAAATAATGGCAGCCGTCCCTGCCCCCCTTACTAACCGTCCTCCTCTACCGGGAATAATTTCGATGTTGTAAACCTGAGTACCAACCAGAAGGTTCTTCAATTTTATTCGATTTCCAGGTTGAATTTTAGTCTCTTCAGAACAGATTACTTCGTCCCCCACCTTTAAATCTTTAGGTGCTAATCGGTATCTTTTCTCTCCATCTTTATATTCTAATAGGGCAATATAGGCAGTTCGATTCGGGTCATATTCCAGGGCAATGACTTTGGCTGGCATATCCATTTTTTCTTGTCCAAAATCAATAATGCGATAGAGTCTTTTCACGCCTCCTCCGCGATGCCGAATAGTAATACGTCCTGCACTTCCTCTGCCTGCCTTTTTTTTCAAAGGTAAAAGCAGCCTCTTTTCAGGTTCCTTTTTAGTTAATCTTGATTTTGTTTTTTTGGTTTTTGCCATTTTCTCTTAAGTTTGTGGATTTGGGTTAAATGTTTTGGGATTATCTGGGAATTAACTCAATTTTTTGTCCCTTTTTTATTTTAACTATGGCTTTTTTATATCCTTTTTTAAAGCCGGAAATTCGACCCAATCTTCTTTGTTTTTTAGGAATGTTAATAATCTGAACTTTTGCTACATTAACATCATAAAGGGTTTCTATTGCTTTTTTGATTTGGTTTTTATTTGCCCGTTGACTAACCTTAAAAATATATTGATTTTGAGAAACCAAATCAGTAGCTTTTTCTGTAATATGAGGTTCTTTTAAAACTCGGTGGGCTAACTTTGATATTTTTGGAGCTTTTTTCTCTTTCTTTTTAACCTTAACCTCGGGTATTTTTTTGACTCCCTCTTTCTCCTTTGGTTTTCTCGCCCTTTTTTTCTTTTTGAAAACATCTAATATCGTCATAAATCAGTGAACAGAAAACAGTAAACAGAGAACAATAATTTTTCAAGCTCTTTATGAAGATGATTTTGTTACTTGTTTCTTGTTTCCTGTCTAATGAATGTTTCTTTTATTACTTTTATTGTCTCTTGGGGCATAATTAAATATTTAAAGGAAAGTAAATCTAAGGCGTTCAGGTTTCTTGCCTCAATGGTTTCAACCTGGGGAAGATTTCTGGTAGCCAAAATTATATTTTTATTAAGCCGGGGTAGAGCCAGGAGAACGCTTCCTTGTTTAAACTTTAAGTTCTTAATAATCTTTGCCATTTCTTTAGTTTTGGGTTTAGCTGTTTCTAATTTATCTAAAATTAAAAGTAATTTATTTTGGGCTTTGGTAGTTAAAACCATAAAAAGGGCTTTCCTTTTCATTTTTCGAGGAATTTTCTTTTTAAACACTCTTTCTTTGGTGGGGCCGAAAGTTATTCCTCCTCCTCGCCAAAGCGGGGAGCGTATGGAACCGTGACGAGCTCGACCAGTGCCTTTCTGGCGCCAAGGTTTTCTTCCTCCACCCGAAACCTCTCCCCTATCTTTAGTATGAGCTATTACTTTCCTTCGATTGGCCATCTGGGAAGTTACTACTTGATGAATCAAATCAGAATTAACTTCTACGCCAAAAATCTCTTTAGCCAATAAAATCTCTCCTGTTTTTTTTCCTTCTTGATTATAAATTGAATATTTCATCTAAGCGAAGGAGTTGATTTTTCTGAACTTATTTCTAATAACGTCCCCTTTCTGCCGGGAACCGCTCCTTTGATTGCCAGTAAATTTTTATCTTTATCAACTTCGACCACCTCTAAATTTTTTACCGTAATCCTTCCTCCACCCATTCTACCTGGCATTTTTTTTCCCTTTATTACTCTCTGAGGAAACATAGAGCCCACTGAACCCGGGGTTCGCAACTCGTGCTTTGTTCCTCGAGTGGCTGGTCGACCAGCAAAATCCCATCTTTTCACAACCCCCTGGAACCCCTTACCCTTAGTAAGACCAGAAATCTTAACAGTATCTCCTTTTTGAAAGGTTGAAACATCAATTTTTTGACCAACTTTAAAGTCCTTAGTTTTGTCTTTAAATTCTTGAAGATATCTAAAAGCCTTACCTTTCATTGTTTTTTTTATCTTTTTTTTCTTTTCGATTTTTTTAAAACCTATCTGAATAGCTTCATATCCGTCTTTCTCTTTGGTTTTGATTTGAGTTACTTCACAGGGACCTGCTTCAATCAAAGTCACGGGTAAAATGTGACCCTTTTCAGCAAAAATCTGACTCATTCCAATTTTTTCTCCTAAAATAAATTTCATAATCGCTATACTAATTTACGAATACATTCTAATGATACAAATATTATTATTTTAACATAAAACTGGGCGCTAGCCCAGTTTTCCTTAGACTAGTTTAATATATTCGTAAAATTATTTTTTTTGAATGTAATTTTTGAGATAAAATTCCATGTTATTATATTCGTAACGTTCGTATCAATTCGTATATTGGTATTGATTTTTACATTTTGATTTCAATACTTACTCCAGTAGGTAAGGTTAAACCCATTAGGGCATCAATTACTTTTGGGGTTGGATTTAAAATATCAATCAATCTTTTATGAATTCTCATTTCAAATTGCTCTCGCGAATCTTTATGAACAAAGCTTGACCTATTCACCGTATATTTGTGAATCTCTGTGGGTAAAGGTACGGGACCTAAAACCTCTACTCCGTAACGGGAAGCGGTCTCCACAATCTGGCGGGCACTATTGTCAATAACCTTGTGGTCGTAAGCTGAAAGTTTAATTCTGATTTTCTGCCCCACCTCTTTTTCTTTCTTTACCTGCTTTGGACTAGCCATCTCTTACTCTTAATCTTATTTTATGATTATTATGATTTGGAAAAATTATATTATTTTATGATTGGATAGAATTATATTATTTTATGATTTTGGTTACTACTCCTGCCCCAACAGTTTTTCCTCCTTCTCTAATAGCGAAACGTTGTTTTTCCTCCAGAGCAATGGGGGCTATTAGTTTCACGGTTAAATTAACAGTATCTCCGGGCATAACCATTTCCGTACCCTCAGGTAGTGTAACATCTCCAGTAACATCAGTGGTTCTGAAATAAAACTGGGGTTTATAACCCTTAAAGAAGGGTGTGTGTCTACCACCTTCTTCTTTGGTTAAAACATAGACCTCGCCAATAAATTCGGTATGAGGAGTAATAGAACCTGGTTTGGCTAACACCTGACCTCTTTGAACGTCTTCTTTTTTAAGCCCTCTTAATAAAACTCCAACATTATCTCCGGCTCTTCCTTCTTCGAGAATTTTTTTGAACATCTCAACACTTACTGCGGTTGTTTTAACCGTGGGTTTAAAACCAATTAATTCTACTTCTTCATTAGCTTTCACTATTCCTCTCTCAATTCTTCCGGTGGCTACTGTTCCACGACCGGCTATTGAGAAAACATCCTCAATTGCCATTAAAAATGGTTTATCCATTTCTCTAACGGGTTCTGGAACATATTCGTCGATAGTTTTGAGCAAATCTAATATTGGTTTTGCATCTTCGTCTTCAATAGATTTTGCTTCCAAGGCTTTCAGGGCAGAGCCCCGAATTATGGGGGTTTTTTCTCCGGGAAATTCATATTTTTTCAAAAGCTCTCTAATTTCTGATTCAACCAAATCAATAATTTCGGGATCATCAACCATATCAACTTTATTCAAAAACACAACCAGAGAAGGTAGGCCCACTTGCCTTGCCAATAAAATATGTTCTCTTGTTTGGGGCATGGGACCGTCGGGAGCAGAAACAACCAAAACAGCTCCATCCATTTGAGCTGCTCCAACAATCATGTTTTTAACATAGTCAGCGTGTCCAGGGCAATCAATAAGGGCATAGTGACGCTTTTCGGTTTCAAATTCCATGTGAGAGACGCTAATAGTGAGACCACGAGCTTTTTCTTCGGGAGCTGCATTAATCTCATCGACCGTCTCCCCGGAACTTCGAAACCCTGCCATTGTTGCTACTTTTAAAATGGCCGCTGAAAGCGAAGTTTTCCCATGGGCAACGTGACCGATGGTTCCGATATTAACGTGGGGTTTTTCCCTTACAAATTTCTCTTTTTCTGCCATATTTTCGAATAACAGGTAACAAGTAACAAGAAACAGAATTTTATATTTTATTTTGTTCCTTGCTCCCTGCCTCCTATTTCTTAATTTATTTAGTTATATTATTATTTTATTTATTTATAAAAGAAATGTCAACAAACTATTTCCTTTTTCCAACAATAATTTCTTGAGCAATGTTTTCGGGAACTTCTTCGTAACGATGAAATTCCATGGTAAAGGTACCTCTGCCTTCAGTTAAGCTTCTCAGGGCTGTCGCATAACCAAACATTTCGGCCAAGGGTGCTTGAGCCTCAATTAGTTTGGAACGTAACCTATCTTTAGTTTCTTCTATCTTTCCCCTTCTGGCAGCAAGGTCGGAAATTGTATCTCCAAAAAACTCTGAGGGAATAATCACCTCTAATCTCATTATTGGTTCTAAGAGAATAGGCTTGGCTCTTTTAACGGCTTCTTGGAGGGCAATGGAACCGGCAATCTTAAAAGCAATTTCTGAAGAATCGACCTCGTGGAATGAACCATCATAAAGGGTAGTTGAGAGGTCTACTATGGGGTAACCTGCTACCACTCCCTTTTCTACAGCTTCTTTAACTCCTTTTTCAACTGCCGGAATAAATTCTCTAGGAATAACTCCTCCCTTTATTTCATTAATAAACTCAAATCCCTCTCCTCTTTCTTTTGGCTCTACCCTTAAGAAAACATGTCCGTATTGACCCCGACCCCCGGATTGACGAATATATTTTCCTTCAGCTTCGGCTTGAGCTTTTATTGTTTCTTTATAAGCCACCTGAGGTCTACCAACATTACCCTCGATCTTAAATTCTCGACGCATTCTGTCGGTAATAATATCAAGGTGCAATTCTCCCATGCCAGAAATAATTGTCTCTCCGGTTTCCGGGTCTCCTTTAACTTGAAAAGTTGGGTCTTCTTCAGCCAACTTTTTTAAAGCAGTTGCCATTTTTTCTTGGTCAACCTTGGTTTTGGGCTCAATTCGAATAGAGATAACAGGCTCAGGAAAAACAATTTTTTCTAAAACTATAGGTTGGGCCTCATCGCATAAAGTATGACCTGTACTGGTTGACTTCAATCCTATGGTAGCTGCAATATCTCCAGCAAAAATCTCTGATACTTCTTCTCGTTGATTAGCGTGCATTCTTAAAATTCGACCGATTCTTTCTTTTTCTCCGGTAGTTGAGTTTAACAGATAAGAACCTCTTGTCAAGGAACCTGAGTAGACTCGAAAATAGGTTAAAGTTCCCACATAGGGGTCAGTGGCTATTTTAAAGGCCAGGGCCGCAAAGGGTTCTGTATCTGAGGGCTTTCGTTCGATTATCTCTCCGGTTTTGGGATCAGTTCCTTTAACTGAGGGCAGGTCAATTGGGCTGGGTAAATAATAAACTATTGCATCAAGTAGGAGTTGAATGCCTTTATTTCTAAGGGATGCTCCACAAAGAACCGGAATTAATTTATAGCTAACGGTTGCTTTTCTTAAGACCCTTCTTAGGTCTTTAATCGAAATTTCTTCTTTAGCCAAATATTTTTCTAAAAGACCGGCATCTTCTGCTACTATTTTTTCAACCAATTTTTCTCTCCATTCCTGAGATTGCTTTTTTAAGACAGGTGGGATTTCTTCAATTGTAACCTGTTCACCTAAATCACCCTCAAACCTCAAAGCTTTCATTGTTAATAAATCAATCACTCCTTCAAATTTATCCTCACTTCCTATTGGAAGCTGAACAGCAACTGCATTAGGAGATAGTTTTTTCCATATGGACTCTAGGCTGTCTTTAAAGGAGGCGCCAGTTCTGTCCATTTTATTTATAAAACAAACTCGGGGAACAGAAAATCTATCTGCTTGCCGCCAAACTGTTTCAGATTGGGGTTCTACTCCGGCAACTCCATCAAAAACCACCACTGCCCCATCTAAAACCCTCAAAGATCTTTGAACCTCAGCTGTAAAATCAATATGGCCTGGGGTATCAATAATATTGATACGGTATTCGTTTTCTTTTTTCTTTTCTGTTCCCAGGGGCGTCCAAAAACAAGTGACGGCAGCTGCTGTAATGGTAATTCCCCTTTCTCTCTCTTGTTCCATCCAGTCGGTAACTGTTGTTCCTTCATCAATATCTCCTACTTTGTAGGTTATACCACTGTAAAACAAAACTCGCTCGGTAGTGGTTGTCTTCCCGGCGTCAATATGAGCAATTATTCCGATATCTCTATATCTTTCAATTGGATAGGCTCTGGCCATAAAAGATAAAATTCCAAGGACCGAGCACCAAATTTCAAACAAGCACCAATGTCCAAAATTCAAATAATCAAAACAGTTTCGGTCATTTAGTAATTGGAATTTATGATTTATTTGTTATTTTGAATTTTTGATTTGGAATTTTTATATTACCAGGCGAAGTGAGCAAAAGCACGATTAGCTTCTGCCATCTTGTGAACATTTTCTTTCTTTTTAATAACTGCTCCCCTGTTTTCAGCAGTTTCAAGTAATTCTTCGGCTAACCTTTCTTTCATGGGCTTTCCTTTTCTTGCTTTCGCTACCTGAATTATCCAGCGCATAGCTAAAGCCATCTTTCTGTCTCCCCTTACTTCTACGGGAACCTGATAGGTAGCCCCCCCAATCCTTTTCGGTCTTACCTCAATCAGTGGGGAAGCATTAGTTAGGGCTTGATTAAAAACCTCAAGGGGTTCTTTTTTGGTTTTCTCTCGGATTTTCTCAAAAGCCCCGTAAACAATCTTCCGGGCAATTGTTTTTTTCCCTTTTTTCATTATCCGATTTATAAATTTGGCAACCTGAACATTGTTATAAACAGGGTCAGGAATTGCGTCTCTTTTTTTTATTCTTCTTCTTCTAGCCATAAATATAATAGATTAAATCGTTCGCTTTTAGCCTGCTCTCCATACGAAACCTTAGGTTTCGTCTTTGGTGAAATTGGGATTAAGATTTTTCTCTCTTGGCTCCGTATTTGGAACGACTCGTTTTTCTACCCTCTACTCCGGTAGTGTCATAAACACCCCTTACAATATGATATCTTACTCCGGGTAAATCCTTTACTCTCCCTCCTCGAACTAAAATTATTGAGTTTTCTTGGAGACCGTGTCCCTCTCCCGGAATGTAAGCAGTGATTTCCCTTCCGTTACTCAGTCTAACCCTGGCTACTTTTCTTAGGGCGGAGTGGGGTTTTTTGGGAGTAGTAGTGAAAACCTTAAGACAAACTCCCCTCTTGAATGGAGATTCATATTTTATGGGTCTATTCTTTAAAACATTAAAACCAAAATCTAAAGCCGGCGTTTTCACGCGCCTTTTTCTCTTTTTCCTCCCTTTTCTAATTAATTGTTTAATTGTAGGCATATTATATAGTAAATAAAATTATCACAGAAGAAGCTCATTGTCAACGAATTATAAAACAAAAGGATAGCCAACCGTTAAATAATAAAAAAGTTTTGCGATATAAAAAAGCCAATCAAGACCAAAAAGTATAAATAAGATAAATAACAAAAAAGAATATTGCTGAAAGATTATTTTAATCTCGGCAAGTCTTTTTGGCAAAAAAGAGAAAAGAAGATGAGCGCCGTCTAAAGGAGGGATCGGAACAAGATTAAATAATCCCCAGAGAAAATTGTAAATTACAATAATGCTAAAAAATTTCAACATTGAGAAAGGAAGTGGTAAAAATCTAATTGGTAACCCAAAAGATAGGGCTATGACAAAATTGGTCGCGGGTCCCGCAATCGCCACTTTTAACTTACCCCATTTTTGATCCCGAAAATTATAAGGATTAATGGGAACGGGCTTTGCCCAGCCGAAAATAGGACCCTTACCCTCGGTAAAGAAAAGCAAAAATAAGGGCAAAACAACCGAACCTACGGGGTCTAAATGCTTTAGAGGATTTAAACTTAAACGACCTGCGTACTTGGCAGTGGGGTCTCCTAAATAATAGGCGACGCTACCATGAGCAATTTCATGGATAATAATAGAAAAAAGTAAAACAATTAAAGAAAAAATAGTAATAATCATATTACATTAATTATATATTATCTCTTGCTAATTTTAAAAAACCTTATAAAATTAGATATTATGGCAAAAAAATGTCAAATTTGTGGTAAAACAGGAGCTTTGGCTCGAAGATTAAGAAAACTTCGAGGGAAATATAATCCGACTATAAAAAGAAGGCAAAAACCCAATTTGCATCGGGTTGAAATTCCTCAACAGATAAAAAAAGCAAAGTTTAAGAAATTTGCCGGCCAGAAAGTTTTGGCCTGCGCGAAATGTATCAAAACCTTAGGAAAGAGAAAATAATGCGGAGTGTAGTACAACGGTAGTATACACCCTTGGGGTGGGTGCGACCCGGGTTCGACTCCCGGCACTCCGACTAATAAAAAGGTCCTGCCTACTTCTAGTGAATCTCTGGAAAACATTCGCAGGTGGGTATCCAAGGTGTAGCCCACAGGCTACACTCATATCGGATTCCCATTGAAAACTTTTGTCCCAGAATCTAGCTAGAAGTCCAGCAGGACCATTTTAATTTTAGCAAACCTGCTTTTTATGTCAAGCAGGTCTTAATTTTAAAGATTTAACACTTCAGCCATTTGTTTAATCAGGGAAACGGCTACCGGTGAGGGCAATAAACTGTGAGAGGGAATTCCTTCATCATCAAGAATCTCCCAGGGTTTTTCAATGACCCTAACCCGATTCTCCCCCCCAATCCATTCGTAATGATATTCTGGAGTGATTTCATAGCTATCAACATATTTGGAGTTTTCTGTTATAGGTATTGAGTTTCGTAAAAAAATTTTTGGGATTCCGTAAAGAGAAATTGCTTGTTTTGTCAATTTTTCATCCATCTCCAACCTTTCCCTGATTGGTTCTATTCCAAACTTGTCTCCTTCTTTTCGAGTCATTTTTACTTCTTTGCAATTTGGATTATCACAAAGAAGATAAAACTCTCCTGATTTCTTTTCATAATGTACTTTTTTAGTAGGAAAAAGTTTTAAATTTCTTGAGGTTTGACAGATTGGACAAACCCTGCGGTTTTTTATTCTTTCGTCAATCACAGACTCTGGAACATCAATTAAAATAAAAATGTCAGGGTCATCTCGATAACCAATTAGATCTCTAAAAAATAAAGAAAAAGATATTTGATCTAAATCTCGGGGGAAACCATCAATAAAAAGAGATTTTTTTTCTCGCCTCGCTATCTCTCTTTTAACCAAAGCTAAAATCGCTTCGGTTGGTAAAAGGGTCTTTGTGCTCCTTTTCTCTAAAGCAGAAATTACTTCTTCAAGAGAAATCCAACCCCGATAATCTCTTTGTAAAAAAGAGAGTAATTCCTTTCTCTGTCTTGCATCGGCAAGTTCTTTATCGATATCCCTTACCATATCACCAATGGAAAGGTGAAAAATTCGTTCTGGATTAACCACCTCGGCAAACATTTGAGAGTAAGTGCCCTTGCCCGAACTCTTTTTCCCCAGCAAATAAGCAACAAAGCTATTTTCTTTTAAATATTCTCTTAGTTTTTCGATTTCAGGCCCTGCCTTAAATTTAAAGTAAGCCTGGCGTTCTTGCGGGTCAATTAAATTAAAGCGACGGGTCTCGCCTTTAATCTTAGTTTTAAAAATTGGAAATTTAATGTCTTTCATTTTTGATGTTAATGTTTAAGGTTTTGCCATCAGAAAACATCTTAATATCTCCGTTAAGGTCGGTTCTTAGAACTTTTATATCATATTTATTAAGCGTTGCAAGGGTTTCAGCGTGGGGATGACCATAAGAATTTCCTCTACCCACTGAAATAACGGCAATTTCAGGCAAAACCCCTTCCAAAAAATCTTCTGAGGTTGAGGTCTTACTGCCATGGTGCCCAATCTTAAGAACATTAGAACCAAGGGCAATTCCCTTTCCTAAAAGTTTCTTTTCTATAGACTTATAAATATCGCCAGTAAATAAAAAAGACTGTCCATTAAAAATCAACCTGAGCACAATAGAAGTATTGTTGCTATTTTCAAGTTCTTGTCCTTCGGGGCTCTCAAGAGGATTTAAAACATAAAAAACCTGCTGGTCAGGAAACCTTCCTGACCAACTAATTTTTTGTCCGGCTTTAGCAATATGAATTTGGGTTTTTTCTTTTTCTTGCTCTTCTTTAATTGTCTTTTCCCACTCTTTAAACTCTCCCGTGTTTCTTAAAACCCCTGTCCATAAAATTTTTTCTACCTTATATCTTTTCAGAACTTCAATTAAACCTGCCATATGGTCATGTTCGGGATGGGTCAAGACTATCAAATCTAAGGTTCTATCATAAAAAGGCATTTCCTGCCCCAACTTTTCTAAAATAGCGGAGGTCGGGCCTCCGTCGATTAAAATTTGATGACCCTGTCCTGTCTCAATAAAAATAGCGTCTCCCTGACCTACATCAAAAAAAATAACCTGAAAAAATTGTTTTTGAAATAAATCATAAACAATCAGCCAGGCTAAAATGTTCGCTCCTAATAAAAAACTAAAGAACAGGTAAATAAAAGTTCTTTTCTTTCTTTCCATTAATTAAAATAAATAACCCAAAACCACCTACGCCAATCAGGAAAATGGTCAAAATTATTAAATAAAAAGCGGCTTTGGGTTAAATAAGGTTTTTGGGTATTTAGTTTGATTGCTCTAACTAAGCCTTCCCTAAAATCCTAAACATCTTGGTTCCGCACTTCGGACAGGTACCTGATAGGGCCTTTCTCTTTGTTCCGCCTTTTCCCTTCATCACTACCTCTTTTGCGTTTTCCATTTCTCTCTTGGCCCTACATTTTACACAATAAGCTTGAGCCATAAAAATTTAAAAAAAATCATTAAGTTTTCAAACCGACCTTTGAATTCAATTAACTGATTATATCATTTTAAGTTAATTGAAGCAAAAATGTTAGTCAAGGCAAGGTGGGATAATTTCAACAATCTTCTCCAGTGCTTCTTTTTCTACCTAAACCCTTATTTTTTCTTTAAAGTTCCTGACTTTCTTTTTTTTCACTTTGGCTTCTTGGTTTAATTTGTTTAATTCTTTTAATAAACCATCAAGATTAAGCCCGTACATTTTCCCCACCTGACCAATTCGCAGGGTTGTCATTTCATAACTTGCAAAAGGACACCCCAAACAGGGCACATTGTATTTTGCCAATATTTTTTCAGTTCCCGGTAATTCTAAAATTTCCGCCAGAGTGCTGTCTTTGCTAACCTTCTTTACCATTTTGAAATTAATAGAAAATTAGGTTGCTAACCACCCTCCATCAATTATCACTGTCGAACCGGTTATGTAGGAACTAGCATCTGAAGCTAAAAATAAAACTAAATTAGAAACTTCTTCTGGTTTGCCAATTCGATGAAGAGGAATCCTAGCTAGGGTGGCTTCCATGGTTTTGGGGTCTCCCCCCTGGCTCATTGGGGTATCTATAGCTCCAGGAGCAATAGCATTAACCCTGATATTAAAGGGAGCTAGCTCCAAAGCCATGGCTTCTGTCATTGCTACAATTGCTCCCTTTGAAGCACAATAATGAGAAATTGCCGGAAACCCCACTCCCGTTTGTCCCATACCTATTGAAGCTATATTCACGATTGTGCCTGATTTTTGCTTTATCATTTCTTTGACTGCAGCTTGAGCACAACGGAAATAACCAAGTAAATTAACATTCAAAATCTTATTCCAGTCTTCCTCGGTGAGTTCCATAAAGGGCTTAAATTGTAAAATTCCGGCATTATTAACCAAAACATCTATCTTACCAAACTCTTTTACTGCTTTTTTCACCATCTCGTCTACCTCTTCTCTTTTAGTCACATCACATTTTACTGCTATTGCGTTTCCGCCTTGAGCTTTAATTTCTTCCACTACTTTCTGACATTCTTCCAAAGAAATATCAGAAACCACTACTTTGGCTCCAGCCTTAGCTAAGATAAGGGCGTGGGTTCTTCCCATTCCCCTTCTCGCTCCAGTAATAATAGCCACCTTGTCTTTTAATTCAAACATAGGGTTAGAATCTAGAAACTAGAAAATAGAATCTAGAAGTTTACTTTTAAAAATCGACCTTTCCCCACTATGAAGGAAGTCTTCCCGCACAGACTTCTGCTAAGCGAACATTAAAATTTCTGGTTTAAAGATTAATAAAATTCCCAAAACAAGTATTAATAATCCCCCAATGAAAGTGGCCCAATAATTATATTTTTCAGTAAAACCAATTTTGCTTAAAGTTATCATTGCCAGGGAAAAGATAATCAAATCATCTAGCATAAAAACAAAAGTATAAAGCAAAAGGTAGAAATGATAGGTAAGTTTAGGGGGCTGATTCATGGCTAAAATACGGGTAAAGATAGCTGGTAAACCAGCGGAACAGAAAAATTCAACTAAATTTACTCCCAGAGCTAAAATTATTACTCCAACCAAAATACCAAAAGTAAGGGGAGAATTAGCTATTTTGTGAGCCTGTTTTTCTAAGCCATTTTTAAGTTTTGTTTGGAAACCCCCCTCTTCATTAATTACCTTACAAACCCCGGGCTTAAAAGTTAAGAAATTTTTAATTTGCCAGATTCCAAATCCGAAGGCAAAAATTCCAATCAGGATTCGGGTTAAATTAACATAAGATATTACCAGAAATAAATTCAGCCAAGCACTTAAGATTAAATAATAAACAACACCAGAGACCAAGAGAAAGGTGCCTCCAATTAACCACATCCTTTTTCGGGAACGAGTGTTAAGCAAAATCGCGATTAAAAATAACAAAACCCACATTGCACAGGGATTAAGTCCATCTAACGCTCCAAAAGTAATGGCCAGGGTTGCCAAAGACATTTGAGAAACATCAATTTCGCCCAAAAGAGGAATTTTAATTTTCTGAGGAGTGGGTGTTTCAATCATTAAACATTCTTTGATACAACTTTCAATTTCTCTGCCAATTTCTTCGCTAAAACCGATGAAATACTTATTAGGAGTAAAAGTAACTGGCACGTAGCCCCTCTCTCTTTCTGGAACCTGATATTTATCATAAAAATTCTTGAGAATTCCCTGGTTCCCTTTATTGTAAATTATTTCATACTCTCTAATATCAAGCTCCGGGTATCTTGCTTTTAGTGTTGCTAAAAATTCTTTCTCTGTAGTACAATGGGGGCAAATAGCACTATAGAAAAAATCAATTTGAAGTTCTTTAGTCTGGGCAAGGGTAAAATCAAAAATTCCCAATACTAAAATTAGCACTAAAATTGTGAAGATGGACTTTTTAATCATATCTTTCTTATTTTAATTAATTTTTTCATAAAGGCAAATTATTCCTCCTCCCAAAATCTCTTGACCCCGGCTTGTCTTCTTTAAAACTGGGTTAGGTGAATAAAAAACTACGGACTGACCGGGAGTGATGGCTCTTTGGGGCACTTTAAATTTTAAACTATAAACTTTAGACCCGGGAAAGCGTGTAATTGTTGCCAGGGCTGGTTGGTGGCGATAGCGAATTTTTGCTTTAATTTTTAAAGGTAATTTGGGCTCTTTACCAGAAATCCAATTAATATTTTTAGCAGATAATTCTTTCTTGTACAAATCTTTTTTGTTTTTCGTAACTACCAAATTATTTTTTTTAAAATCTTTATCTAAAACATAAAGGGGACCGCCTGAAAGCCTTATGCCCCTTCTTTGACCAATGGTATAAAACCATAAACCCTGGTGTTGACCAATTATCTTCCCCTCTTTGGTAATAATTTTACCAGGTTTTAGTTTAAGTTTTTTAGCTAAAAACTCATTAACAGTTTTGGGAATAAAGCAAATTTCCTGAGATTCTGAAAGATTCAAAACTGGTAATTTAAATTTTTTTGCCATTTCTCTTACCTCCTTTTTGGTATAATTTCCCACGGGAAATAAAATTTTCTTGAGCTGAATTTGGTTAAGCATCCAAAGAAAATAAGATTGATCTTTTTGTTTATCTTTCCCTATCAACAACTTATATTCTATTTTCTGTTTCCTGTTTTCTGTTTCCAGTTTCCTGACATAATGTCCCGTTGCCAAGTAATCTACTCCTAAGCTGCGGGCTTTTTTGAGCAGGAGTCCCAATTTAATTTTCTTATTACAAATCACACAGGGATTGGGAGTTTGACCAGCTTTCTGCTCGTTCAAAAAATAATCAATAATTTCTTTTTTAAATTCTTTTTTGCAATCTAAGCTTAAAAGGGGAATTTTCAAAGTTTGAGCCACCTTTTTAACACTTTTTCCTCTTTCTTTAAAAGAAGGTAAATCAGCCAGTTCCATAAAAACCCCAATAACACCAAAACCTGCCCTTTTTAAAAGAGCTGCTGCAACCGAACTATCTACTCCTCCTGACATAGCTACTAAGACTTTTTTTGCTTTCTTTATCATGTTTTTAGAAATCCAGTAACCATTAAATCTATTGCCTCTTTTTCTGTTAACCCTCTCATTCTTAAATACCCCAGCGCCTCCTCGTCAATCTTTCCAATGGAGGCTTCGTGGGTAATTTGAGCCTCTTTGTGCTCACAAAACAGTTCGGGAATTAAAGAAATTTTAGAGCCTTTATCAATTAATAGACCCTGACAATCTAAATGCCCTCTTCCCGGAGCTCTGGCAAAAATTGCAGTTTTGGCCCTTATTTGGCTATTTTCCTTTCCAACTAATCTTAATTTAATAATTCCTCGGGAATTTTTTCCCTTAAGAAAAACAGTGTCTTTAAGTTCTATCTTGGAATTTAGGGCTGAGATTATAAAGTTTAGATTAGAAGAGGATTCCTTATTATTATAAATTGTGGTTTTTAAATTAAGAGTCTTGGGCGAAAAAAGGCTTTTATAATTATAAATTAGATGAGAATTTTCTTTGAGAATAAATTCATAATCAGGACTAACTAAATCTTTCTTTCCCCATTTGTGGAAGTGATTGTATTCTAAATAGCTATTTTCTTTAAGAATGAGTTTTCCCTTAGCCTTATGGGTTCCGCACAATTGATTTTGAGTTGCGTTGCAAAGCACATTTGCTCTTGTCTTAATACCCTTTTCAATCACTAAGAGATTTGTTAGATTTTGGAAAATTTTGGGGGAGGCTATACTAATACAAGTTGTCAGAGGAAAATCAATCTGTTTTCTTACCCAAACAAAATAACCTTCTTTTGGTTCTTTTTCGAAAAACTTCCTTGTCCACTTTAATTCTTGCCAAGCCTTAGGACTGGATAAAACAGTAATTCCCCTTACCTCTAAAATATTTTTTATTTTGTGATTAACCTGCCAAAAATGGACATTCTCTACATTTTTCGTAACCATATTTTTTAATGGTTTTTAAAACCTTTTTATAATCTTTTTCCTGGCAAATAATTTCGCCGTTTATCATTACGTTGACGAAGTCTGGTTTCAAATAACCCAAAATTTGACCCCAGTGAGTAATTATTAAAACAGAAACTTTTTTATCAACCAGTTCCTTTTTTATGGTTTCAGCCACCATTTCCACTTTTTTTATATCTAGCCCAGAATCGATTTCATCCAAGATTACAAGTTTTGGTTTTAAAGATAAAACCTGGATTAACTCTGAAACCTTCTTTTCCCCACCTGAAAAATCTAAATTTATCTCTCTTTCTAAAAGTTCTTTTCCTTCTTTAATTTTTATTTTTTTTCGAGAGATTTTTCCTAATAATTGAGAAAGTTTTACTCCTTTGATTGCAGGGGGAGATTGCCAGACTAGAGTTATTCCCAAATCAACTCTTTTTTCTGGGGGGAAGTTAGTAATTTTTTCTCCTTCAAAAAAAATTTTTCCCTTTATTATTTTGTATTTAGGGTTGCCCAGAATGGCGTGGGCCAGGGTACTTTTTCCTGAGGCATTGGGACCCAGAATAGCTCGAACCTCTCCTCTTTCCATCTGAAAGTTAATTCCTTTTAATATCTCTTTTTCGTTGCCTTTTACGATTAAGTTTTGAATTTTTAGCAAAAATTTATTCATTGTTTTTTAGATTAAATCAGCTAAGGTTATGGAGTCTAAAGTAGAATTAAGAGAGGTTTGGATTTTTTTCCAGACTCGCCGAGTTTGACACTTACCTTGTCTGGGGCAACTGTATCTCCTTTTTTTGTCTTTAATCAAACATTTTACCGGAGCTAAGGAACCTTCCAGTGCTTTTATTATTTCTCCTACCTTAATTTCCTTGGGTTCCAGGGCTAAAAAGTATCCGCCACCTATTCCTCTTTTGGCCTGGAGAAAACCTGCCCCTTCTAAGTCAGAGATGATTTTTTCTAAATAATTAAATGGGATCCCCTCTTTTTCTGAAATTATTTTAAGAGGAGATATCTTGTTTTGAGCTTTTGCTAAATAAACCATTGCTCTTAATCCATATTGTGATTTAGTAGTAAATTTCATACCAAAGAATCAAAAAACCGACTATTTTAGTCGGTTTTTAGTATATCAATACCAAAACTTGGTGTCAATATTGTTTTTTATCTTATTTCTTCAATATCCTTCAACTCTTCTCTTATAACTCTTTCTATATCATACAGGTCTTTCAAGAGGCGTCTTTCCATTTCTTTTTCTTTACCGGTTAGTTCTCGCTGAGATTTTGCTTCTTTTAACATCTCAAGTTGCGCTTGAATGTCTTCTCTAAGTTCTTGATACTCTTTATAAAATTTCTTTTTTAAGTCTTTGCTCTCCCTGTCTATAGCTCTTTTAGTTCTTTGCATTCTCCAGATAAGATAAATTACTATTGCCAATCCTACAAAGAAGAGGAAGATAAACAACAGAGTAATAGTTTCATAACTTATTATCCAGGGCCCAAGGGTAATTCCTTTCAAGATAACCCTGACAACACATCCTTCAGAAGGATTACTTGTTGCCCCTCTTGAATCTTGGGCTCGGGCTAAAATTTTATATATACCGGATTTGAAAAGCCCGCTTTCTGTTAAAGACCAGTTTCCTTTCTCATCGCTGAAAACCTCCCATTTTTTTACCAATATCTCGTCCTTTTTAAAAAAGAGTAAAATCTTTACATTGGGCAGGGCACTTCCTTCAATCAAAAGGAGCTCTTCTCCTGCTAAAAAGACATCTTGACAAACAGTAATTTCTGGCACCCCAATTGACTCTATCTTGACTTCAGAGATACTAAGGGTTTTATTTCCTGCCCTATCTACTGCTTTTATTTCTAAGCTATGAG